>NZ_MCYD01001224.1:0-8836 GCF_002876325.1 Vibrio sp. 10N.261.52.A1 | reverse complement strand
TAGGGTTTCCTTTCGGCTTCCCGGCATTCTTAAGAAAGTTACATCCGCCTCAGCTATTTGCTTTGGAGTCGGAAAGTAAGTTTCCTCGTCTGCACCAGAAAGCTCTCTAACCAACAGGTTCAGCTGACCAATCGCCGCAGTGACCGAAACTTGCTGACCGAGGATCGCCCTAACTCCGGCCTCCCAAGCACTCCACACCCCTGGGATACGAATGCCACTTCTGGCGACTAAGTTAGGATCTATCGTCGCAAAAAAGGCTTCAACTTTAGCGATGTCGACATCAAGGTCGAACATACGTCGAATATGGGCAATCAAACTTCGCAGCTGATTGATATCATCCAACTCAAACTCAATATCCAAGCTATTATCTTTGACTAAGGTCGCCTTGAACCAGCCCTTCGAGCCATTCACCTTCACCGTACGTTGGTAATAGTCCTCGCCGACCTCTTCTATTCCCTCAATCATTCTTCGTCGATAAAAATCCAGCAAATGACTCCAATCTAATGGACCATGAAAAGTCAGTTGGACGTGATTACTCAGGCTGTCATCAGGTTTGGCTCGTCGAATCTGACTGGGTGAAAGCTTCAGCTCCTTTTGAAAGGCATCATTGAAACGACGCGTACTATTAAACCCACTCGCAAAGCCGACATCTGTGATGCTCATACTGCTGGTATGCAGTAACTGCTTGGCAAACATCAACTGGCTGTACAGGCTATATTGCTTGGGCGACACGCCAATGTAAGTATCGAATAGGGTTCGCAAATACCGATCGGATATCCCTAAACGTGCTGCAAGATCGGTGATTGAGCCTGAACTCAATGCGCCGTTATCGATCAGCTGCATCGCTCTAAGAAAAGTGGTTTCAACCCCTTTCCATGCTGGTGAGAAAGGAGCACTGTCTGGTCGACAGCGTAAGCAAGGTCGGTAGCCTGCTTTTAATGCCTGAGCCTGATGAGAAAAATATTCGACGTTCTCTTCTTTCGGTGGTGTTGCGGGGCAGATAGGGCGACAGAAAATCCCCGTCGTTTTTACCGCAGTGAAGAACATACCATCAAAACGCGCGTCTCGCGCATAGCGAGCTAAGTGGCACTGCTCATTAGTTAACGTACTGTTGTGATGGATTTTTTTCGACATACTCTATTCTTCCCTTTGGCCATAATTTTGGCTCCGATAACAAAAAGTTTACCGTGAATAACCACTGTCGCTAGCCACTTTCGGAACTGAAGGTTAGATAAATCACAAAAAAGGGTTTTATTTTTATCCAATTCGACTAAATTTAATCAAGAGAAGTCAATCTTCTCACAACGTCAAACGATAGGTACTTAGCACGCCAAAGATGCAGAGACCTATCGAATATAAAAAGGAAAAGGCTATGGTTCTTCACACGTGTCGTATTGTTTTATCAAACCAACAGGTTCTCACCAGTCAATCAGTCGAGCAATCACTCGGCTTTCTTGAAGAAAAAGCGGATCATGGGATTACTAAAATTGAGATAGACGCAACGGACGGACACACCATCCATTCGTACATGTCACACTCTCTTGAAGAGTCTATTGAAAACCTAATGAACCTATAAGTGTCCTGATAAATCTCTACGTGTTCTCACGCGATAGAAATAGGGTTACGCGTACCAGGCTTAAACAGTTTTCCGACTTAGAGCTTTTTCTAAATTGGGCAATATGAATATATCTGGTTTAAACAAAAAAATGGCTCCCCAACTGGGAGCCATTTTTTATCTCATCAACACTATAAGTTGGTGGCAGATCGTAACTTTATTCTGGCGCTTGCTCAGCTGCTTGTTGCAGTGTGTATGCCGTCGATGGGTCAATCTCATTAACCAACTTCTCGACCTGCATGATCGCATCGACCGAGGTGCTGTTTTTACGGTAGCTCAGATAAATCGGGCGATACCAATCTTCCACCCCTTTCACCTTATGCAACTGACCCGACTCGATAAACGGTTCAACAAGAGAAACAGGTAAATAAGCACTACCGCCTTTCTCTAAAATGAAATCAAGGGCAATACGAGCGGTAGAAGTGCGTAAGTACGGTGCTGGTACTTTTGGATGACGCTCTGCGTGCTCTGAACCAAAACGCGTTCCCCAATCGACATAAACGTATTTATGTTGGAACACCGATTCCAGATCATCAGGCTGTGTCGACACCAAAACGAGTACTAAGTCAGCGACTTTTTTACAGTTCAGCTCTTCTGCTTTGATCTGGTCAAAAGCGAAAGCCATATCTAAGGTACGTTCTAGCAAGTTTCGGTTCAGTTGCTCACGCCCCATCACCTCTGCCATAAAGCCGTAACCACCAAAAGAATCGGTCACGACGCTCAAACAGTTTTGCAAATACGCATCCCAAATATTCGGCGTGCCACCCAGTGTTAACTGCAAGGCTTTTCCGCTCTCTAATGACAGCTCAAACTTGGCCTGCTGTAAGGTTGAAACCATCACCTCAGCGTAACCAATCAAACGCTCACCGGAAGAAGTGAGCTTGATGTTATTGCGGTCTCGAATGAACAACTGAGTATCAAAATAGCCTTCCAGCTGTTTGATTCGCGCACTCACCGCCGCTTGTGTTAAATACAAGTTTTCAGCAGCACGCCCAAAGTGGCGCACCCTTGCAACCTCAAGAAAGGTTCTAAAGACTTTCACATCCATCAAATACATCTCTGTAATAAATCTGCTAACAAGCGGATCTAGGATTGTTTATCGTAAAGGCAAAAACGTTTTGTTTCCTATTTTAGCCTTTTAACAATATTTTCGCGTGAGCAATAAACACTAATTTCTATCTAACCACATTACTGAGGCTGATATGTCTGAGACCGAATTCCGTCACGGAAAAAAACGTTTTTATGACACCATTAAATTCCCACGAGGGTTCGCTAAGTCGGGTGATTTTACTCTTTCAGAAGAGGAAATCCTAACCTTGTTTGGTGACACTATGCTTGCACTTGAGACTGGCGAGCTTACGCCAACTAATGCAGAAGAAAAGCACTTCATTAAAGTGTTGTCTCACCCTCACAAGGCAAAGTCCAAGTTAGAGCGTGTTTGGTTGAAGTACATTCAACTGGCTCGTGGACGCCGTCGCTTTCATACCCTAAACGGCTGCAAACGCGGCGAAGTGCCTAGGGAAGAATACGACAGTGAGTTAGTGTTAGAAGATTAGTCAAATCGCTCAAAGTGATACCTCATCACTTTGAGCTTTTTTTTACCTTCAAGGTTTACACTTCAAACTCGCCTTTTCTCCGTAATTGGTAAGTTTAGCTAACCTAGTCAGTTTTACCAATATTTATAGATAATTCATAACGATAGCGTGAAAAAACGCTCATATTACTCAATCGAGTGAGTTTCTAACCCAACCCAGTTTATCGTTCACCATCTGAATCTTCCTTTTATCACGATAGTGTCACGTTGCCATCATTATTTTTCTAGGCTCACCTATACTCACAAAGCTCGCCAATAGACCGACTGTTTCAGAGCCTGAATTGAATCAAGATTGCGGTATATGACAAGCGTATTAATCTTGTTTAACGCCACCAAATATCCATACAATAAGTGTGCAATTTTGCGAGTTCGAGTCACAGATACGACGAAAAAAGTAAAAACTTGACCTAAAACAATGGCAGAAACAGATCACTTATTTTATAATGCGAATTAATGTTTCAGCACACTATAAATTACTTATCTTAGGGGCTACAAAAATGAGACTTATTCCTTTAAACAACGCGGCACAAGTAGGTAAATGGGCAGCACGTCACATCGTTGAAGCGATCAAAGCATTCAACCCAACAGCTGATCGTCCATTCGTTCTTGGTCTACCAACTGGTGGCACACCACTTACGACTTACAAAGAGTTAATCGCACTATACAATGCAGGTGAAGTTAGCTTTAAAAACGTTGTTACATTCAACATGGATGAGTACGTAGGTATCGATCCTAACCACCCTGAGTCTTACCGTACTTTCATGTACACAAACTTCTTCAACCACGTTGATATTCAAGAAGAGAACATCAACCTACTAGACGGCAAAGCAGAAGACATCGACGCTCACTGCGCAGCTTACGAAGAAAAAATCCGTTCTTACGGCAAAATCAACCTGTTCATGGGCGGTATCGGCATCGACGGTCACATCGCATTCAACGAACCAGGCTCTTCTCTAGCTTCTCGTACTCGTATCAAGACGCTAACTGAAGAGACTCGCATCGCGAACTCTCGCTTCTTCGACAACGACATCAACCAAGTGCCAAAATACGCACTAACTATCGGTGTTGCGACTCTACTAGACGCTGAAGAAGTAATGATCCTGACTATGGGTCACAACAAAGCACAAGCTCTACAAGTTGCTATCGAAGGTTCTGTAAACCACATGTGGACTGTTACAGCACTACAAATGCACCGTAAAGCTATCATCGTTGCTGATGAGCCAGCTCAACAAGAGCTAAAAGTTAAGACTCTACGCTACTTCCAAGAGCTAGAAGCTGAAAATATCCAAGACCTATAATCTCAGGTTTTGTTGAACAAAAAGCCACATCATGTGGCTTTTTTTGTACCTGAAATTTGCGGTCGATATGCTGAGTTGCTTATTAGTTTAGGCTGTCAGAACGGACGACAATCTAGAGAATCATTTCCCATATAAGTCATGCGCAAATCAAAAGAAGTGTTGGTTGGAGTGAATACAAAAAAGCGATTCCTCAATAACAGAAACCGCAATCAATATCTATTCTAGAATGGGTAAAACAAGTTGTCGCGAGTTGTTGTGTCGCTAAGAAAGCGCCCAATAACGAAATCTAAGAACTCAAGGCGTTGTCGCGACATAAGGTGTTAATAATGTCTGTGATAGCCAAAACAATGGTCGACTTCACTTTCTGATGGTGTCGCCCTAAGAACATTTGAAGCATCGGGCCAGACATGGTTTCAACCATCTCTGCATCGTATTCGATAGGCATAATACGCTGAATCGCGTGCACCTTATTGAGCTCAAAGATAACATCAACCTCGGTAAAACTGGTGTCGTCGCCTTGTAATTTCGCCCACTCTTTCAAGGTTACGAAAACCTCTAAATCGTCATAAAGCTCTTTACTGATAACACCCAAACCCAAGAGCAATTTGCCGCGAACCATTATCTCGCCTAAAGGCCCGCCGCTGTTGAGTAGAGGCTCGACAACGAATTTAATCGCCGTGTCGTCTTTCTTGAAGATGTTTTTTAAAACCGCATCCACCGTATCATCCAATGCATCATAAGCCGCCATCAAGCAGGCGCTAGCACTCTCAGCTTCAGATAAGGCCTCGAGTAATTCTGTTTCATGACTAGGATGTATTGGCATAACGGCTCGGCAATAAGAAAGTGCCACAGGTGTGGCACTTTGATGATTTATCATTTCAATGCTAGGTAAGCTTGTTCCGCTAGTTTAACAACTTCTGAGTCGATATTCAGCTCAGAATAGTGCGCTAATGTCTCAGCAAAACCTTTTTCTGCAAACATTGCCTGAAGTTCAACCGCTTGAGGGTCATCTTCATTCTTGTAATGGAACGCAGCAGCGATTGCTTTTACAAGGTGCGTATTCGGTAGACCATACTCTAATGTACCGTTTAGAGGCTTAACCAGACGATCCTGTGGGCTCAGCTTGCGAATTGGCTGGCGGCCAACACGGTCCACTTCATCACGCAAGAATGGGTTAGCAAAACGACCTAGAATTTTTAGGATGTAAGCCGCGTGTGCTTCTGGATCAAAGCCGTAGCGCTTAATAAGAACTTCACCGCTCTCTTCCATGGTTGCTTTTACTTCAGCATAAATCGCTTGGTCTTCAATCGCATCTTTGATTGTTTCGTGACCCGCTAGCACGCCAAGGTAAGCGGTAACCAAGTGACCAGTATTAAGCGTGAACAATTTACGCTCAACGAAGGCCATTAGGTTGTCAGTGCACTCCATACCTGGGATGTTTGGAATCTCACCTTTAAATTGTGTTTGGTCTACGATCCACTCGCTGAACGTTTCAACCGTTACTGCTAGTGGGTCTGTTTCGCCTGCTTCAGCTGGCGGTACGATACGGTCAACCGCTGAATCAACAAAGCCAATATGCGCTTCAGTGAACGCTTTCATGTCATCAGAAAGGTGCTCTAAAACCGCAGCTTTAAGCTGGCTAGTACCACGAACCATGTTCTCTGCTGCGATGATATTCATTGGTGCAGTGTTGTTTGCTGCTGCACGCTTTTCAATACCTTGAGCAATAGACTTAGAGATAATCTTAAGAACCGTTGGACCAACCGCTGTGGTCACAATGTCAGACTCAGCAATGCAATCGACCACTGCGCTTGTTGCCGAGTTTACTGCTGTCACGTTCTTAACGATCTCAACAACGCACTCTTCACCCACAATCTTCACTGGGTATTCTTGGCGTTCAATTAACGCATTCACAACCGTTTCATTTACGTCAGCAAAAGTAACCTTCATACCAGCGTCAGCAAGAAGCTTACCAATGAAACCACGACCGATATTACCTGCACCAAAATGTAACGCTTTCATAATTTTGACCTTATAAATATTTGAATCTAGATAGCTAACTGCTCAACCACATGCCTGATGATTAACTAGAGACATTAAGCAGTAAGCTATTCAGACTGAATCTGGTTAAGACAGATTAAGACCGAAAATGAGGCCAGTAGGGGGATACCGGCCTCCTTCACTTAGGAGCTTGACTAGAGCTTTTTAGTTTCCGTTGAGAATGCGTAGAACATCAGCAGGGTTTGTTGTGTTCTGTAGGCATTCCACAGCGTCTTCATCATCAAGTGAATTGGTAATAGCCATCAGCACCATGTTGTGCTCATCGCCTTGTGCGGCAATACCGATAACCATCTTCGCGATATCGTCTTCATCTTCGCCCCACTGAATACCTTCAGGGTACTGACAGAATACGATGCCGGTTTTTTGTACATATTGTTTCGCTTCGATTGTGCCGTGTGGTACTGCGATAGACTCGCCTAGGTAAGTAGATACAAGCTCTTCACGAGCAAACATGCCATCTACGTATTCTGGTGATACATTGCCAAGCTTCACTAGTTGGTCGCCAGCAAACTTGATAGCGTCTTCTTTCTGAGTCGCTTTAAGGCCAAGGAAAATGCTGTCATTAGTCAGTGCAAGCTTGTTGCCTTCTTGAGCTGGTGCTGCTGCAGGAGCCGGTGCTTCTACTTTCGCTTCACCACTTTGTGCTTCAACAAGTTCTGCTACTAGGTTGTCGTATACTGCGCCATCTAAGAAGTTGTTCAGAGACATGTGCATTGCACCAGGAATGGTTTTACGTGCACGGTCTGTTAAATCTTTATGTGTAATAACAATTTGTGAATCAGCTGGTAAGTTGTTGATTGCGTAGTTAGTTACCGTGATATTTAGGCCCGCTGCATCTACTTTCTTACGAAGTAGACCTGCACCCATTGCACTTGAACCCATACCCGCATCACACGCTACGTATACTGCTTTCACGTCAGCTAGGTTGATGTCTGCACCCGTTGCTGCACCTTTAGAAGACGCTTTCATGTCTTTCATTTGTGCTGATGCTTTCTCTAGTGAATCTTCCTCATCATCTTGCGCTGATGTTTTAAGAAGGATTGACGCGACAACAAACGATACTGCCGTTGCTGCGATAACCGATAGAATCACGCCGATGTAAGAGCCTTTTGGTGTCATCAACAGAATCGCGAAGATAGAACCAGGAGATGCTGGAGAAATTAGGCCAGAGCTGAACATTACGTTAGTGAATACACCAGCCATACCACCTGCGATTACCGCTAGGATTAGGCGTGGGTTCATTAGAACGTATGGGAAGTAAATTTCGTGGATACCACCTAGGAAGTGGATGATAGATGCACCCGCAGCAGATTGCTTCGCGCTGCCTTTACCAAATACCATGTAAGCAAGTAGTAGACCTAGACCAGGACCTGGGTTCGCTTCAATTAGGAAGAAGATAGAACGGCCGATCTCTTCAGACTGCTGAATGCCTAGTGGAGAGAAAATACCATGGTTGATTGCGTTGTTCAGGAATAGAATTTTCGCCGGTTCTACAAAGATAGAAGCAAGAGGTAGTGCACCCGCTTCAACCATCACGTTAACGCCAGCCGCTAAACCAGAAGACAGAACTTTCACAGCAGGACCAATCACGATGAACGCGATGATCGCGCAGATCATGCCGATGATACCAGCAGAGAAGTTGTTCACTAGCATTTCGAAACCACTCTTCACTTTACCGTGAATAGCTTCATCGAATTTCTTGATTGCGATACCGCCTAGTGGACCCACAATCATTGCACCCATGAACATCGGGATGTCAGTACCAACGATAACACCCATTGTTGTGATGGCACCTACTACCGCACCGCGGTCACCACCAACCATCTTACCACCAGTGTAACCAATCAATAATGGCAGCAAGTAAGTGATCATAGGACCAACCATTGATGCTAACGTTTCGTTAGGCCACCAACCAGTTGGGATGAATAGTGCTGTAATGAAACCCCACGCAATAAATGCGCCGATGTTTGGCATTACCATATTGGATAAGAAACGACCAAAGTTTTGAACCTTGATCTTCGCTTCTGGTGATAGCATAGGTAGAACCCCGTAGTGTATTGGTTGGTCAAATGACCGAAAATGTGTGCTCAAAAGTTGATTGAAATGTATCACAACATTTCCAAAATGCACCTCAAGCCAATTTTAGTGATTATGGTCACACACAAAAAACACTTAGGGGTTACCGAGAACGATTTAGATCACAAAAGCGCCATGAATTAAAATTACAAAGCAAAATTAGCGATAATAAATCTCATTTACACACAACCC
>NZ_MCYD01001223.1:0-6944 GCF_002876325.1 Vibrio sp. 10N.261.52.A1 | reverse complement strand
AACTTATTTAGCTTATCCGTAATCTCTCCGATTTGCTGTGCCAATTCATTGTACTTCTTATCCGCGCTATCAAGCTCGGTATTAATCGCTACCAGCTGACTATCAAACGTCAGTCTTAGTTCGGTTCGCTGTGCCTGGCCTTTTGTTAATTGTTGCAGCTGCTCGTGGTCCCTCAAGTCCTGTTCCCACTGTTTTACTGCGCTATTTAATTCGTTCTTCTTCCTCTCAGCTGCCTCACTTTCTTTACTTGCCTCAAGCAGTTGTTTGAGTTCTGTTATTTGCTTATTAACATCGTCTATTTCCTCCACCAGCTCCTGCTCTGTTTTTTGAACATGCTGAGGAATAAGCTCCTCAAGGGAAAGTTTTAAACCTGAAAGCGAAAGTTGCTCAGAAGGTTCACTATTGAGCATTTGTCGAAGCTGATTGATATCAAACGAATACTGCGAAGGTGGCAGCTGCATTACTCGTTGGCTAAGCACTTTGTTCAGCTTTTCTAACTCATTTACATTAAGCACTTTAGAAAGATGAAGGTATAAATTGTCACCCAAAGTTTGATGTTGAGAGTGCAACCTTTGCAGCTGATCTTCTCTCTCTTTCAACTGTTTGCTAATCGCAGCAGAAGACGACCGCTGTGATTGAACACACAAGGCAGCCTGAGCATCATATTTCTGCTCCGCAGCTTTCAATTGACTCTCTAAAAACGATTGATCCGGGATCAAGGTAAACCGCCCTTCCAACTCTTGTCGCAGTTTCTCGATACGGTTTAACTCTTCCAGTTTATTGATTAAGTCTGTACGCTCTCCTGCACGGGCGATATCTTGGCTTCGGAGCTCACGTTGTGTTTGCTCAAGCTTAGTTTTTTGCGTTAATAGATTCTCAGTCTGCGTTTGAACATGACCATGCCAATCCTGCAGCAATTCATTAACCTTCGGCTGGCATGCGGCGATCTTTCCTCGCAGCGACAAGGTACGCTCAAACTTTTGTTCAAGCTCTTGAATCGTTTCCAGATTGTTAACGGCTGCTAGGTACTGCTCGCGTTCTAGATTGATGTCTTGAAATGCTTTCTCCCACTCCTGCTTAAAATCGATGCTAGAATTCGGTAGCTCTCGACTAAATATCTTTAACAAGTAGTCTTTCACATCACTGGAGTTTAGCTTGTCGAGCCGAAGCGTTTTGGTGAGGACTTGCTGGAACGAACGTGCGTCACTTACATGTTCAAGTTTAAACACCGTAAAATCGATGTCGCCGTTTTTCTTACTTTTTGCACCACCATAAATCGAGTGTCTGAACTCTTTATCATTGAATTTATAGACTCGATGTTTTTTTGTCGCTAAGTGATTGACTAACTTCGGTTGGGCAACGATATTTCCATCATCCATTCGGAAATCATCTAGGTTTAATTCACCTTTGTAAGCGAAGTATTCGTAGTCATAACCTACCCCTTTACCAACACAGCCAAACACCACGGTGCCGGTTTGTGGCAGGATGACTTCTAGCAAGATGAAAGCACTGTTATTTGGGAAGTAAAAACGGCGAGCCTTCTCTAATGAATGAGAGCCAAAATCCATCCTTCTTTGGTCGATGATGAGCAGAAACTGAAGTGCATTGATTAAGCTTGTTTTGCCATGATTATTTGGTGCAATTAATGACACAGAGTCATCAAGAGGAAGTTCAGCGCGCTGGTAGCCAGCACTGCCAATTAACGCTAAACGTTGGAAACCGTAACTTAGCATGATTCATCTTCCTCATAAGCGGCCAAGTCGCTGCCGGATTTTTGTTCAGTAATAGCTTCGAAATGGTCTAAGTAGCGATGTACCGAAGGCAGTAAACGCCAATGATTGTTCTCTTGAGCGGCAAAGCCTTTTCGCACTGCGTTGTCGAATATCTTTGCTAGTCCATCTTGGTCGAGCTCTTCTGCATCCAAAAGCTCTTGATGCTTTTCGTAGACCTCATCTAGCAAGGCATTATCAATCGTCCATTGGTAAAACTGACCGAGGGAGCGGCCGCTATCAGCTTGATGGTCAAATATCACCATGAGCAATAGTGCTAACTGGCGTGATTGTTTATTGATGTTCTGGCTACCATCTTCATCATGGAACCAAGCAAAACCCCGGACATCAATGCGCAAGTCAAAACCTAAGTTAGCAAATAGGTACTGGTACTGCTCTGCTTGCTGTTCTAGCTCATGCCATAGAGCAGCATCCGTCGAGCGGTTGAGATGCCGACCAGAGTTAAAAAGGTTAAATAGCTCGGTCAGATGAGCTAGCTCATTTAAATCGATTTTGCTATTTTGCATTATCAACATCCTTGGCAATTGTTGAGCCAGTCAACATCTTTATTTCGTGTGGGTGGTAGGTTACGGCTACTGTGTTCAACGCTGTAGTACTTGAGCTCGCCCCTAACGTGCTTTGCCACTGAGGATCACGAACAAGCTCGTGATAGACTCGCAACAGCTCGGTATCTGGTAGGTGCTGATAGTTTCCTCTGAGCCACGTCATTAGATTCGCGACTGGTAGCGAATCAGCAAGTTGTTCCCTCAGAAGCTCTTCATCAACCCAGTTGATCATTGGACTTTCAGTCGCTTCCTCTTCATCCGGGAACGGTATAGAGCTAGGTTCAAAGTCCAAGAATTCTGCCATCAACTCACGAACTTCATTACCCAATTGAATTTTAGTCACGCGGCTACTTTTCCACATAGGCAAACCTTTGGCATTCAGTCCTCGCGCTAAACCCTTTTTACGAACTTGGCTTAGCTGCTTGCTAATCACCGCTGAAAGTTGATTGTGTTGTCTGGCTTCCTCTCTTAATGGCAACAAAGTATCGGCACATTGCTGAGCAACGACTCGTCCTTGGTATCGAAGATCTTTGACTTGATAAGCTATCTGACGCATTGCCAGTCTTTGTTGATACAAAGATCCACGCATGGAAAGTATGTCAACGGCAGTATCGAGTGCTTCTTCCGCCTTTTCTAATAAGGGGTAGAAACTACCTCCAAGACCGCTATCCATCATTTCGTTCATGGGTTCTACGTATTGGTCATACACTTCCAACACTTCACGGTAACGACGCTCAATTGGGACACTAGTGTCCGCAGACTTCGCCAATTCTGCTATTTCAAATATGGCTTGTTTGTCCTGGGTTAACTGTTGCGTAATTTTTCTAACCAGTTCCGACAGCCTGTTCGCGCCAGTACGAAGTAAATCGTTGTCCGCCACATCAAGCCCTTCTAACACTTGGCTGGTGGCGTCTTTAATCGCATCAACACGCGCTTTAAGTATCGCTGATAGACCTAACTCATGCTCCTGGGTTAAGCCTCTGACAAAGTCCACAACGAGCGTGTTTAGCTGATAGTCGCTGCTGCGATTGATAGGCTGCAATATATCTGCATTAACAAGGCTAGTGAGCACAGTATTACTTTCCGTATTTTTACTTTTGTACTGGTTGATCACCTGTTCAAGAACTCTCAACTCAAACGCTGGAAACTCTCTCGAAAGCCGAGTTAACTGCTCAACCACCTCCCAATGTTGATGTAACTGAAAAGTGAGACTCTTAGGTGTGGCCATTTAAACCTACTTCATACGTATCTAATAGAAAGAACAAAACGAACTACTTGGTTGACTATTCATTACCACTGACACAATATATCGCTATTAGCTACAGGTAAATACTGATTACATACACACGTCGCATAAGTAGACAGGAATCAAATAATGAGTAAATGGCCAATTCGGTGGGATCTTCTGTTTCGATATCGAATGATTGAGATTATTGCGTTGTGGGAAGGCCGTTTAACAACCAATCACCTGATTAAGAGCTTTGGTATTGGCAGACAGCAAGCTTCGAAAGACATCAACACCTATCTAACCGATATCGCTCCACGAAATCTTGTTTATGATAAACAGCTGAAAGGCTACAAGCCCAGTGATACCTTTAGCCCACAAGTAACAAAGGGGCATGCTGATGAATATTTGCACATTCTTTCGAGAAGCGAAGATATGACCATCACATTTAAAGAACTCGATATGGGGTTTGATAGTGTCTCGATGATTCGTCCTATTACTCGCAATATATCACCACAAGTATTACGTCCTTTGGTACAGGCGATACGGGAGAAAAAACGTGTCGATATAAGCTACACATCACTTAAAGACGGTCTTGAAGTCGAACGGATTATTTCACCACATACATTGGTTTGTACGCCTCTAAGGTGGCATGTTCGAGCTTACTGCGAACATGCTAAAGATTATCGCGATTTTGTGCTCAGCCGCATAAGAGGTATCCCATGCCTTGAGGCTAAAAATGTAATGGGGAAGTCCAACGATGACCGATGGAATACTCCCCTCGCTATTAAGTTGATGCCGGACCCGAGACTGACAGAAGCTCAGGCCGCTGTCGTTGCCCATGACTACGGTATGGAAAATAGCACACTCACGATTCCAACTAATGCTGCGTTGGTTCGCTACGTTCTCGATACTTACAATATCGATATTAGTGTGCTGGATTCAAACCCTAAAGGTCAGCAGGTTATTGTGGGGAACTTTGAGGAGCTAAAGCCGTATTTGATTTTTTAGTGCACGTGACGACCTTACTGTTTGACTGTTATTAACGACACACCTTTTGATGATCACAATTGATCTGTAAGAGTTCTAACGAATTAACTAAAATACGGTGGAGCTTTCAACGAGCTACCTAGGTTAACGAACGGCCAAAACGCTTCGTTTATAAGATCCCAGTTCGATTTTTGACTTGATGTTATAGCGATGATACTCGACAGTTTTCACTGAAATATCGAGTTCTAACGCGATATCTTTGGAAGAAAAGCCAAGCATCAGTAGGTCAAGAGTTTCACACTCCCTTCCTGTGAGTTTTGCTCTATCTTCTGCTAAAGAGACGAGACATTTACTACGTTCGAGTGCGTCGGTGACTACCTTTAATAAAGAACAGTTATTCACGGGTTTTTCGAGGAAATCCATCGCCCCTTGTTTGACCGCCTCGACCGCAATGTGAACTTGTCCATGCCCACTCAAAAAAATGATCGGCCAATGTGGCATTCTTTCTTTCAGACAACGCTGTAATTCTAAACCACTCATTCCCTCCATCCTCAAGTCGAGAATGATACAGCCTGGTGAAAAGTTAGGTTTAACTTGATTCAGGAACGCTTCAGCAGATGAATAGCATTCACCTTTTAAGTTATTGAGGACAAACCATCGTGACATAGCTTTTCGAATTTGTAAGTCATCATCTACGACAAATACGGTCATTGATTAACCTCCACTTTAGGAAACAAAATTCTGAACGTTGTACCTCGACACAGCGAAGATTGCTTATCGTCGAGTAGCTCGATATGGCCGCCAAATCCCTCTAGCATAGTTTTACAAATAGACAGCCCCAACCCCATCCCTCCCTTTTTGGTCGAGAAGAGTGATTGGAAAATCTTGTCACGCACATCGCTTTCAATCTCATCTCCGTTGTTATGAATATCGATGATAATGTTGTGTTCAGAACTGACGTTAGAGAATGTGATACATGTAGAGTTGGCTTGGATAGCATTTTTTATCATGTTCACAAATACCTGAGTAAGCGAGAGTTTATCAACATTAACATAAATGAGGCTCATATCACCTTGCTCGAAGATTTGGACATTTTGTGTAGTGATAGTTTCACTAAGTAAGCGCTGTGCATCGTTAAGGCACTGGCGTACCGCGATAGTTTCGATTTGAAGGGACTTACCTTCAACGATTCCTTTGTAAATACATCTGTGGATTTGAACCGCTTTATTGAGTGCAAACTCGACGTCCTGATTCAACTCAAGCAAAAGGTCACGGTCTATCTGTCGGTCGCTTTGAAGTAATTGCATAGACATCTGACTGTTCATGAGAGCCGCTTGTAATGGGGAAGCAACCTCATGAGCAATAGTTGAACTCAATTCACTGAGCGATGACTCCTGCATCAGGTTTGCCAACATCAATTGATTATCCCGCAATCGTTCATTCACGGCTATTTGATTGTCGTGATACGAGCCAAGTAAGAGCGTAATCAGCGCAGTAACTGCATAGAGCATTTGAATCTCAATAATACTGTAAATTTGAGCATTTAGGAGGTTATAGATCGTTGCGGTTAAAATGTTTACAGACAACGCGCTGAATATGGCAGTTTTTACGCCATGTTTCACCGAGACCAATGCGACAGGTATAAGCACTAGGTAATAAAAGTGGGACCAGTTTGGTTTAATAATAACCACTAGAAAAATACCCAAGCACAATAGTGTCGCCAGAATTACGCTTACTATTTGACTCGGAGTGGTTTTCTTTACAAATTCTTTCGCTGTTTGAAGAGGGTTTGCGCTTTGAACAGATTTCTCCAGCGCAAACGCAACAGGCGTGAACATTAGTAGTCCGGTTAAATCTCCCACCATAAAAGAAATAAAAATGTTGTGCAGACTGCTTAAAGGAGTGAGGCCAAATGTATAGAACAAAGCTGAAGCAATAACGCTAGAACACGCGGTAGCCAGAAGACCCATTACAATAAACCGCCAAACGGCATCAATATCGAAAAAATTCAAAGCAGGTACATCAAGCAGCCTTTTTAGCCCATAACCAGCCAAAGCATATATCAGTGTCTGACGAGAAATGTGAAGCCAATTAAATAAGGTAAGCTCCCAAGGAGGATGTTCTGAAAAACTAGCAAAAACGGCAGATATAAAAATTATCGGGAAGAACCGCAATCCTTGAGTAAAAGTTAACGCCACGATAAACGCTGGAGCGGGGAAAAATGCACTTACTGCTGCCACGTTTGGGTTAAGCAGAAAAAGTAGAGAAAACTCATAAAGAATGAAAAAGGTGATAATGCAACGAAGGCTATTAAAAAGTAAGTTTTGGTTCAATGTCTTAAACACTCAATATGACAAAAACAGCATGCTGATTAAGGGCTTTTTTGTAGAAAAT
>NZ_MCYD01001222.1:0-2682 GCF_002876325.1 Vibrio sp. 10N.261.52.A1 | reverse complement strand
AATTGCTGTGGTTGAGATTCCAAAGATTGAATTGCCAGAAGCAAGAGGTTTGATGATCGCGCTTGATGGCGTATCTGACCCGGGCAACCTAGGTACTATCATTCGTGTAGCAGACTGGTATGGCATTAAACATATCGTAGCGAGTAGCGATTGCGCTGACCCATACAACCCTAAAACCATCAGTGCGACGATGGGTAGCTTTGGCCGAGTACACGTAAGCCAAACGGATTTACCAGCTTACTTAGAGCAAGCGAATCTGCCCGTTTACGGGGCGTTTTTGGAAGGCGAAAGCGTTCATAAGACTGACTTTACTGCGAACGGTATTTTGCTGATGGGCAGCGAATCTCACGGCATCCGTGAACACGCAGCGAAGTTCGTTACAGACAAGATTACCATTCCAGCATTCGGTGGTGCTGAATCTCTGAACGTTGCAATGGCAACGGGTATCATTCTTGACAACATGCGTCGTCAACATAGCTAACCAATTCAAAGTTAAACGACTAGCCAGAATTCACGGATATAAAGAGCAAGATTCCCTATCTTGCTCGTCCCTCGCAGTAGGGAATGACGTGAAAATACAGTTTCGTGATAAGTTCATATCAGCCGTCATCCTCGAGAAGGAGGGACGACTGAGTCGGGGATCTTTTTAAGGGGGGGGGTATTTCAAGTAGCAGAATTACTTCTCTAGCATTGCCAACTTATCAGGCACGCCATTCCACTTTTCCGCATCATCCATTGCTGGTTTTACTTCTGTTTGTACAGGCCAAATCTCAGCAAGTTCTGCATTCACTTCAATGAAGATTTTTTGATCTTCTGGCAGCTCGTCTTCTTGGAAGATCGCTTGAGCATCACATTCAGGTACACATAAACCACAATCGATGCATTCGATCGGGTTAATTACCATGAAATTCGGGCCTTCATGGAACGCATCTGCGGGGCACACGGCCACACAGTCTGTGTATTTACATTGAATACAATTATCGCCTACGACAAATGCCATGATGCTCTGCTCTATATGTTAGTCAAAATTGAAGAATGGGGATAATACTCATCCCAAAGCAAAATTCAACATCATACAGCTCTAATATCGTGTCTATTTGCTCCATGTTTCCAAATTAGTATGACAGATAAATCAATTTCTCGTAAAATGCGCGCCATTGTGAGCTTATCGCTTCTTCCCAACATCAGTGTTACACCAAACTCTGCATTCACTAGAAGCGGTCTAGCTAAGACACCTATAAGAACGAGACATCGAAATGATACGTTTAACCGAAATTAAACTTCCACTAGACCACGAAGAGTCTGCCATTCAAGAAGCGATTGAAGCGAAGCTTGGCATCAACTCAGATCAGGTTATCTCTTTTAATATCTTTAAACGTGGCTACGATGCTCGTAAGAAATCAAAGATCCTGCTTATCTACACCCTGGACGTTCTCGTTGAAAACGAAGCTGAGCTACTAGAAGCCTTTATCAGCGACCCACACGTAAAAGTGACTCCTGACATGGAGTACAAGTTTGTCGCTAAAGCTGTTGAGAATCAAACTGAGCGCCCTGTTGTTATCGGCTTTGGCCCTTGTGGTCTATTCGCTGGTCTAGTACTTGCTCAAATGGGTTTCAACCCAATCATCGTTGAGCGTGGTAAAGAAGTGCGTGAACGTACTAAAGATACTTTTGGTTTCTGGCGTAAGCGTACTCTGAACACAGAATCAAACGTACAGTTTGGTGAAGGTGGCGCTGGTACATTCTCTGACGGTAAGCTATACAGCCAAGTAAAAGATCCAAAACACTACGGCCGTAAAGTAATCGAAGAGTTCGTTGCAGCTGGTGCACCAGAAGAAATTCTATACGTAAGCAAACCGCATATCGGTACCTTCAAGCTGGTTACCATGATCGAAAAGATGCGCGCTTCTATCATTGAGCTAGGTGGCGAAATCCGCTTCAGCACTCGCGTAGACGACGTTCACATGGAAGACGGTCAAATCACTGGCTTAACGCTTTCTAATGGTGAAGAGATTAAATCTCGCCACGTTGTACTAGCAGTTGGCCACAGTGCTCGTGACACGTTCGAAATGCTACACGACCGTGGCGTTTACATGGAAGCGAAGCCTTTCTCTGTTGGTTTCCGTATCGAACATAAGCAATCAATGATTGATGAAGCTCGCTTCGGTAAAAACGCAGGCAACCCAATTCTAGGTGCGGCGGACTACAAACTGGTTCACCACTGTAAGAATGGCCGCACTGTATATAGCTTCTGTATGTGCCCAGGTGGTACTGTGGTTGCTGCAACGTCTGAAGAAGGCCGCGTAGTAACAAACGGCATGAGCCAATACTCTCGTGCAGAACGTAACGCAAACAGCGCAATCGTTGTTGGTATCGATCCAGAACGCGATTACCCAGGTGACGCGCTAGCGGGTATCCGTTTACAACGTGAACTAGAAAGTGGCGCGTTTGTACTAGGTGGTGAGAACTACGATGCTCCAGCACAGAAAATTGGCGACTTCCTGAAAGGTCGTGATCCAAGTGCTCTGGGTGATGTACAACCATCATTCACACCGGGTATCCACCTAACAGATATTTCAAAAGCGCTGCCTGACTTTGCAATCGAAGCGATTCGTGAAGCAATCCCTGCGTTCGAGAAGAAGATCAAAGGCTTCTCTACTCCAGATGGCCTACTAACAGGTG
>NZ_MCYD01001221.1:0-1762 GCF_002876325.1 Vibrio sp. 10N.261.52.A1 | reverse complement strand
ACGGGGTCACTTCATAACTCTCAGAGTTACGCGGCTTTTTAATACCTGCTATTTCAGTCCATGCAATTCAGCTAGGCTTCTGCCTCTTCAGTTTTAACTTCAGGTTCACACACTGGATCAATTCGTACTGCCGCCACCTTGAATTCTGGGATCTTAGCATGTGGATCGGTCGCGGTTGTCGTCAAACGGTTCACTGGAGACTCTACAAAGTGGAATGGAATAAACACCACCCCTTTTTGCATTCGCTTCGTCACAAACGCTGCAATCTCAATCTCGCCGCGACGTGTTGATACCTTGAGCATTTGACCATTCGAAATCCCCAATGCCTCGGCATCATGAACACTGACCATCGCACGCGGTCCTGCTAGGTTATCCAAGCCTTTGGTTTTACGCGTCATGGTTCCAGTATGGAACTGCTCTAAAATACGCCCTGTCGTAAGCACCAACGGGTATTCTTCGTCTGGTAGCTCAGCGGCATAACGAAACGGAATTGCCTCCATTTGGCCACGTCCACGAGTAAACTGAGTTTGGTGCATGATACGCGTACCGTCTGGGTTATTCTTATTGCTTGGCCACTGCACACCATTCACAGTAATGTTCTCCCAACGCAAACCTGCATACTGTGGTGTTACGCGAGCAATCTCATTAGTGATATCGGAAACCGACTGGTAGTCCCAGCCTCCCCCCATGGCATTCGCCAACATTTGAATGATGACCCAATCTTCCTTCGCTTCCCCCGGAGGTAATACCGCAGGATTGATGCGCTGCACGCGTCGCTCAGTATTAGTAAAGTGACCAGACTTCTCAGCGAATGAGCACGATGGCAAAACCACATCCGCATATTGCGCCGTTTCCGTTAAGAAGATGTCTTGCACAACAAGGAAATCCAACGCTTCAAGTCCTTCAATCACGTGCGCTTGATTTGGATCGCTTAGCACAGGGTTTTCACCCATCACGTACAAGGCTCGAACTTCTCGGTTACATGCACCGTCAATAATTTCGGTGAGTGTTAGCCCGGTCTCCGCTGGTAAATCAGTAATACCCCACTCCATCGCAAACTTCTGACGCACCATTGGGTTATAGACCTTCTGATACCCAGGTAGGTTATTTGGCAACGCACCCATGTCACAAGCACCTTGAACGTTAGATTGACCGCGTAACGGGTTGATACCGCCCCCTTCAATGCCAATGTTGCCACACAGAAGTTGCAGGTTAGCAATAGAGCGAACGTTATCGTGCCCTGTCGTGTGTTGCGTAATGCCCATGGAGTAATACACCGCCGTGCGCTTTGCGGTACCAATCAAGCGCGCCATCGCGAAGATATCTTCAGCTTTAACGCCTGTCACCAGCTCTACTTTGTCTAGTGAGTAACTTGGCGACATCACCTCTTGCAATAAGGTATCAAAGCCATCGACACGATCTTCGATATATTCTTGGTCATACCAACCATGTTTGATGATTTGCTGCATTACACCATTGATTAGCATCACATCTGTACCCGGTCGATGTGCTAGATAGAGCTCAGCATGGTCGGCAATATCGATTCTCTTAGGGTCTGCGACAATCAAACGCGCACCGTTATGTCTTACCGCCTGCTTTATGTGCGAGCCAATAATCGGGTGTGCGGATGTAGTATCAGAACCGATGATGAAGATAACATCCGAGTGTTTAATGCTTGGGATATCATTGGTCATCGCCCCACTACCAAGCGAAGCCTCAAGACCGGTCACTGTCGAGGCGTGGCAAAGGCGAGCACAATTGT
>NZ_MCYD01001220.1:0-4144 GCF_002876325.1 Vibrio sp. 10N.261.52.A1 | reverse complement strand
CGCCTGCAATAACTGGAAGTGTAATTAATGTACGCAGAATAAAGATAATAAACAGTTCTGCGATATTGACAGGAATCTTACTACCTAGAAGTAGAGCACCAACTTCAGACATGTAAATCAACTGAGTTACCGACATTGCTGCAATTACAAAGCGAGTCATTTCGTTATCGATAGACGCTGCAAGGATCGCTGGGATGAACATGTCTGCAAAACCAACCACGATGGTTTCTGATGCCGCAACCGCTTCAGGGACGCCTAATAGCTCAAGGAACGGAATGAAAGGTTGACCTAAGAATGAGAACACAGAAGTGTACTCAGCAATGACCAACGCCATTGTACCAAGACCCATAACCACAGGTAGTACACCAAATACCATGTCCACTGCGTTACGAACGCCTTCGCTAAATACAGACTTAACTGATTTAACTTGTGATGCTTTGTTTACTGCTAGCTCAAGGCCCCAAGAGAACGTTGAGTGACCTGCAGGGATTGCATCTGCGTCTTTCTCTGGCTTGCTGCCATCGATGAAAGTGTCTTTCTTCATGCTCAAAGGTGGTAGGCGAGGGATGATTACCGCCGCAACGATACCCGCTAGACAGATTGCTGCATAGAAAGGTAAGAACAGGTGCTCTAGCTCTACTTGAGCAATAACCACAAGACTGAACGTGATAGATACCGCTGAAAAAGTCGTACCTACAACCGCAGCTTCACGCTGTGTGTAGAACTTCTTCTCGTACTGTTTGCTTGTCAGCAGGATACCAACGCTGCCGTCACCTAACCAAGAAGCCATACAGTCGATAGCACTACGACCTGGCAGGTTGAAGATAGGGCGCATGACTTTACTTAGTAGTGTGCCGAACAATTCTAATAAACCAAAGTTAAGTAGAAGAGGCAGTAACAGGCCAGCAAAAATGAACACTGAAAATAGTGTTGGTAGCAGGCCTTCTAGCACTAAGCCGCCGGTGTTCTCTTCCCAAATAAACTCAGGACCTACTTGGAAGAACGCCATGAACGCTGCTGCACCGCCAATCAAACGAACCAACAACCACAGGGGAGAAGGGTTGAAAAGACCGTTTAAGAATGAATTCGATGTGATGAATGTAGGCTTGAAAATGGTGCTTAAAACGGAAGCTACAGACATGAAAGCGACGATTGCAGTGATAATTGAGACTAGGTATTCACCGAAAACTGCTTGAATTGACTTGGCTAGGATAGCAACAGGGATAGTGAGATCGCCTTGGTAGCTAATTGGAGCCATGAAAAGGAATAAACCAATCAATGATGGGATTAGGAAAACCCAGAAACTGCCTTTAGATTTCTCTGTTTGAGCAGTATTCGTGTTGTTAGACATGTTATTGTTCTCGAATTTTTACACGTAAAAAAGCCACTTCCTTGGCATTTTTATTCACTAAACGTCCGTGTTTTCTTAATGGATGCAAGATTACCCAGTATTAATATTGCTTGCAATACTATTCATCAAATATCGCTAAATATTCATGCTGGTTATTCTGCTAACCATTAAGAGTTTAGAATAAAGTGTTGCAGATGTTACGTAATTTGAGGATATATTGCCAGTTTTTTATAAATTCACTGGTGTATCAGTTCGATAGGACAGATAGAGCCAGTAGCTAAACGCAATAAAAAAGGCAAAAGAGGCAGGGAAAGCCAGAGCGAGAATTTCAAAGCGCTGGAATAAGCAAGCACCCGTTAAGCCGCCAAATAGAAAACCCATGACGATGAACATCAGCAGTTTGGCTTTACGGCGGTCAAAGGGCATACCTTTGAGGCGCGCGCCAATCATGATACCAAGATCCGTGATGATCCCACTCATGTGTGTGGTACGGATAATGGCGCCACTGTAGGTAGTGATCATTGCGTTCTGCAGGCCACATGCCGCGGAAGCAAAGTACTGACCGGATGTGTAGCCTTGTAGCAGTGCCCATAATGCTAAAAATAGTAGGCCACCCTCAATGCACAGAGCAACGCCGTATCGACGACCTAATTTTAGAGCCTGGTTTTCAATGAAAAAACCACTGAAAGCAGCGCCTAGCATAAAGCTCATGATGACGAGTAATAGATGTACTGAAGCAGAGGTTGGAGTGAGCAAGCTACTCCCCAATAAAGAGACCGTACCTGAAATGTGCGAAATAGCTTGGTGTTGAAAGCCAAGTAGTCCGATAGCATTCACGCTGCCAGCAAGGGCTGCTAGTAGGAGAGCCCCGTATTCAACCCAACGTGGTAGCTTAGAAATCATGTTGTTCACCTTGGGTTGAAAAAGAGGGGCAAATTATAACGCTAGCGAAAAGATACGCTAGCGCTGTGGGGCTTGGATATTTGATCTTAGGCAACACTATTGCAGTTAGTTTCTTTGCAAATGTAATCGCAATATTGGGCAGATGAAAGCTACTAATTATAGTGGCTCATTTGATGGTCAAATTTGACCCAACCGTGTTTACGTTCTTCGTAGACAGAAAAGCTCGGTAACGGAAAGTCTTGTTCTTTAAACAATCCAAGCGGGATGATGTAAAAGTCAGCGGCAGCAACGGATTGGAGCAGCATCGTAGTGCCACATTTAGGGCAGAATTGATAAGTAACTTCATTGCCAGTATCGCTTATGCGTGAAAAAGAGGTTACCTCTCCACTCAAGGAAATTTGCTCTGTTAGAAATCGAGCTTGTACACCAAAAACACTGCCGGTTCGTTTTTGACACTCATAGCAGTGGCAGACAGAGGTTCGTTGAGGCTCTCCTCTACACACGAGGTTGACCGCACCGCAGCGACATTCGCAACTTCTGATATTTTTATCTTTACTATGATTGATATCCATCCGTGCTCCAGTTCTGATTAGCCCTGTATTGATAATTATACTAAAGCCCTTTATGGTCTGCACAACAGGATGAAGACAAAAGAATAAAATTGCTCATGAAAAAGAAAATCTTACCAATTCCCCTGATCTTACTGATTCCAATTGTGATGTTGGTTGTCGTGGTGGTGGCGGGCGTATATCGCTTCAGTTTAACTGATGAAGAGATCTTGGCGAAGTTCCCTTCTTCTCAAGTGAGTTATGACACGGTTGTTGAAACCGTGTTTGATTTGAAGACGACCAACCCATGGACAATCAAAGTACCTGAAACGAACGCTTACGCCTTTATTAATGAAGTCAATGAAGCTAAGTCGTTGGCCTCTGGTCGCTACGACTCGGGTGTGGAGCGAGGTGTGGTGACGGTAGATACTCAAAAGTTGTTGGGTGTTGAATTGGGAGATACCAACATTTTCGTTGCGCCAATGTGGGTATCTAACCAAGGCAGCGGGGTCTTCTATTACTTAGGTTTATTTAAGCATGATCAACAGCGTAGCCGCGTGGTATTGGTTGACCAACTTTTCCTTGGTGATCGCGCACAAATTCAAACTTTAGAGGTTGCTCAGCCGGACGTCACTCAAGCAAAAGGTAAACAAAACGGGGAAGGTTTTATCGGTTTTACTCAGCATTCTGCGGAACAATCTTTTGTAGAAGCCCCATCTGAAAAGGTGTTAATGAGTTTTTCTTTTGATACGCAATCAATTGGTAAGCAATAACGTTTTCGTTAATGTGAGGATCTGTTGTTTATGTGAGCCAAATTACATATTATCTTAGGTAGATGAATGAAATTTAGACACTCATAGCCTTGTGTCTGCTTACTTTACAAATGGAGCTTGCTAATGATTAATAAACGTTTTTTTAAAACGAAAGATGAAGTTGAAGTGACTTTTGAGCTCGAAGCTCAAGAAGCGAATTCTGTGTCTATCGTTGCTGATTTCCTTGATTGGAAAGCGACGCCAATGAAAAAGTTGGCGAAAGGGAAAGTATATAAGTTCAAAACTCGTCTGCCTAAAGATGGCGAGTTTCAATTCCGTTACCTTGTTGACGATCAGCAATGGGTAAACGATGCTAATGCCGATCGTTACATCCCTAATGAGTTTGGTGAGGATAACTGCTTGGTATCAACGGTCAGCGCTTAATCGCTGCCTCCAGAAGCTAAGCACTTTTTACCAAACGTGAGTTGATTGAGTTACTCGAAGCCCACTCCGAGGCTTGATGAAATTGCTCACTAATTCGCTTCGGTTATTAATTAATCGAAACGGAATAACGTAAATCAATATAAAGC
>NZ_MCYD01001219.1:0-302 GCF_002876325.1 Vibrio sp. 10N.261.52.A1 | reverse complement strand
CTGCTGTCGTTACTAATACAGCCATTGCCACAGCAATCAGACCATATTCAATCGCAGTTACGCCGCGTTCATCGTTCTTGAATTGAGATAAAAACATGGTTGTCTTCACGTATAGCTTAGTAATCATTATTTATTCCTATAAGGGCTGTTGAAAATTCGTCGCCATTATAATTAGCAGGTCAAAGGTAAGGAAAATAACCCCTATCGACTTTATCAATAGGCAGAGCAAAAAATGATCAAAATAAAATACCACCTAATACTAATTATGAAAATAAATCCATATGTAACAGCAAGTTACATAT
>NZ_MCYD01001218.1:0-1417 GCF_002876325.1 Vibrio sp. 10N.261.52.A1 | reverse complement strand
GAACAAAAGAACCATCCGCTTGTGTACATTGCGCCAAGTCACCGATAGCAAAGATGTTGTCATCAAGCGTCGTTTGCAGCGTGTTTTTCACAACCAGTTGGTTGATACGGTTAGTTTCAAGACCACCAATATCTTTCATGAAATCCGGCGCTTTAATACCTGCTGCCCATACCATGATTTGAGCTGGGATTTTGTCGCCATCTTTCGTTGTGAGGCCATCAGCGTCCGCTTGCGTCACCATAGTATTGGTGCGAACGTTCACACCAAGCTTAGTCAGCTCAGAGTGTGCAGCACTTGAAATACGAGGAGGAAGAGCAGGAAGAATACGCTCGCCGGCTTCTACTAGGTTTACGTTCAACTTGCTTGAGTCTAAATCGCCGAAACCGTATGTACGAAGCTCTTTCACAGCGTTGTGGAGCTCAGCCGACAGTTCAACACCAGTAGCACCCGCACCAACAATCGCGATGTCTACCGTACCTTGACCATTCTTAGCGTGCAGCTTTAAGAACTGGTTGTTCATTTCAGTACGGAAACGGTGAGCTTGTTCTGGGCTATCAAGGAAAATACAGTTATCACGAACGCCTGGAGTGTTGAAATCATTAGACGTTGAACCTAGTGCCATAACCAGAATATCGTATTCAAGCTCGCGGCTTGGCATTAACAGCTCACCGTGCTCATCTTTCAGTTCGCTAAGTGCAATCACTTTACGCTCACGATCGATGTCGTTCAGGCTGCCCATTTGGAAATCGAAGTAATGGTTTTTTGCGTGTGCGCGGTAGCTTAATGCATCAACGCCTTCATCTAGAGAACCAGTTGCTACTTCATGAAGCAATGGTTTCCATAGGTGGCTTGCTTTACGGTCTACCAGAGTGATCTGGGCACGCTTTTTACGACCTAAAGTGCGGCCTAGCTTAGTTGCTAGTTCTAAACCACCAGCACCGCCGCCTACTACGATAATTTTTGTCACAATGACAATCCTCTACAAAATGAATAAATAGGGTTCGGCTCGATTACTCCAACCGATAAATTCTATGTATCTACTCGGCCTTTAAATAAGGCTGTGACATATTGGATAACCGCGAAAAAGAAAAACGACAGCTCACCGAGTAGTTAGAGGGGCTACAAGCAACAAACATCCGTTTATCGCCTTACTCACATGGATAAAAAAGGTGACAACCTTAGAGGTAGTACACAAATAATGGGCAAGTTTTATCACTCGCTCTCAATTTTTTTTGATATTTATCAAAATATTTTGCTTTGGAACATTATATATAGCAAACCGATGACCGCAACTAAAATCCTTACCCTCAATGAGGATTCGCCGCCAAATAGTTAACGTTTGCGCAAACTTATCAACATAGCAGCTACGACAGCATCATCAATAGTAACGTTACATTCATGTCTCGTCCTAAAATAC
>NZ_MCYD01001217.1:0-4565 GCF_002876325.1 Vibrio sp. 10N.261.52.A1 | reverse complement strand
ATATAAGATATTCACTATGATTATATAAAATCACAGCATATCTCTCTTAATAGCCAAGAGCTCATCTCCCGATTGTTCGAACACAAAGGCAGCGATTAGCAACAAAAAAGCCACGCATCATGCGTGGCTCTAAAATTTATACTAACAGATTTAATGACTTAGAGGGGAGTTCTACACAACACCCTCAGAAATCAGACTGTGTTTATTCAGTAAACGGTACATGGTTGCCCGTGACACCCCCAGTTCCTTAGCGGCTAATGAAACCTGTCCACCATAAGATTCCAAGACGATCAGTAAGGCATCACGCTCTGAACGTTCACGAATGCTCTTCAAGCTGCGTCGCTCATCATTCTGCTTTGGCAGGTCAAGCTGCTGCTCCTCAATGATCACAGCATCAGACATCAACACAACGCGCTTTATCTGGTTCATCAATTCGCGAACATTGCCTGGCCAGTGATAGCGATTCATCGAGCGAATAGCATCTTCTGAAAAACTCTTTGCCTGAGCGTTAAACTCTTTCGAATACTCTCGTAGGAAGTGATTGGCTAATACGGAAATATCACTCACGCGCTCTTTGAGGCTCGGTACATGAATGCGTAGCACATTAATGTAGTGATAAAGCTCTTCGTTGAAATCCCCTTCGATTAAGGCTTTTTCGATATCAGACGAGTTTGCTGCCAGAATACGTACATCAACAGACTTAGGTCCATCAGCCGTTTCAATCTTGCCTTCTTGTAGAAAACGCAGCAGATTCAACTGTTGATTACGTGGCATCGCCAAAACATCATTGAGCAAGATGGTGCCGCCATCAGCCTCTTCTAACATACAAGGAGAAGACATTGGCTGTTCGGAGATACCAAATACCTCAGATTCTATTCTCATTTCAGACAAGGCACGGCAGTTCACCGTTAGAAATGGCTTTTGAGATCGTGAGGAGTTTTGATGAATAGAGCGTGCAATCGTCTCTTTACCTGAACCGCTCTCTCCATAAATCAGAATACTGACATCCGTTGGGCCAATACGCTTCACTTGGTCTCTTAGGCGTTTCACAGCCACAGAGTCGCCTAGCAGTCCCATATTGTTGTTGATGCCATAGTTTGGCCATACTTTCTGTTCAAGCTTAAGCATTCCTAACTGGTGACCAATGGTGCTTAACAGCTGAGCGTCTGGAATCGGGGCAGTGAAAAAGTCGATACAAAAGTTAACGATAAACTGGCAGATCGTATCTGAACTTAATTGAGATTCACGGATAAACGCGAGCCATCTTACCTGCTTGTTATTACTCACAAGGTTAGCAATACCATTAAGGCTGAATTCATCATGGCTAAGATCCACAATGCCAATACATGGACCAATTTCATTAATCAAGGCATCCGCTTTTCGTAAGTCGGCACACTGGGTACACTGCCAACCCACTTGCTCTAATACAGATAACCAGGGTTCGTACGCACCACCAACGACGATAAGAGAACCTGGCAAGGAATCCATCTTAAATTGAGTTCCCATCCTTCTTCCTTATTCTATTTTTATTTAAATCAGGCTAATACGAGTCACCGCTTATTCGCGTGGCAAAATGCCGCGAGATCGTATTCAATGCAGAAACCTATAGTAGAGAGACTATCTTAGATTTTATGTCTCATTAGTAAGACTATGTCAGAAATAATGATTTTTCGAATCAAGAGTGCGGTACAGGCTGGATTTTGAGGCCTAAAAACAGAAAAAGCCACCCGAAGGTGGCTTTTTATTGGATCGAGTTGCGATAACCCTCAAGCGATAATTACGCTTGTGGGCGCATTGCCGGGAACAAGATCACGTCACGGATTGTGTGCGTGTTTGTGAATAGCATTGCTAGACGGTCGATACCGATACCTTGACCTGCTGTTGGCGGTAGGCCGTGCTCAAGTGCTGTGATGTAGTCTGCATCGTAGTACATTGCTTCATCATCGCCTGCGTCTTTCGCGTTAACTTGCGCTTTGAAACGCTCGTCTTGGTCTTCTGCATCGTTAAGCTCAGAGAAGCCGTTTGCTACTTCACGGCCACCGATGAAGAACTCAAAACGGTCTGTGAAGAACGGGTTGTCATCGCTACGACGAGCTAGAGGAGAGATATCCGCTGGGTAGCCTGTGATGAACGTTGGTTGAATTAGCTGAGGCTCAGCCGTTTCACCAAAGATCTCTTCAAGAAGCTGACCACATGTCCAGAACGTTTCTACTTCAACGTGTACAGATTTCGCGATTGCTACCATCTTCTCACGGTCTTGTAGGTCTGCTTCTGTTAGTGCTTGAATCTCAGCATGCTCAGGGTTGTAGTGCTTGATCGCATCGAACATGCTCATACGCGCGTACTTGCCACCGAACTCAACGGTTTCGTCACCGTAAGGCATAGAAGTAGAACCAAGAACGTCCATAGCCGCTGTGCTTAGCATCTCTTCAGTTAGATCCATAAGGTCTTTGTAATCAGAGTACGCTTGGTAGAATTCCATCATTGTGAATTCTGGGTTATGACGTGGAGACAGACCTTCGTTACGGAAGTTACGGTTGATCTCGAATACACGATCAAAACCACCAACCACTAGACGCTTAAGGTAAAGCTCAGGTGCAACACGTAGGTACATGTCGATGTCTAATGCGTTGTGGTGAGTGATGAATGGACGTGCAGTCGCACCACCAGGGATCACGTGCATCATTGGCGTTTCAACTTCTAGGTAGCCTTTTGAGCTCATGAAGTTACGGATTGAAGAAACAAGCTTGGAACGCACGATGAATGCGTTGCGAGAATCTTCGTTCACGATTAGGTCAACGTAACGCTGACGGTAACGCATCTCTTGGTCAGTTAGACCGTGGAACTTCTCTGGTAGAGGACGAAGAGCTTTAGTCAGCAGTTCAAACTCTTCCATGTTCACGTAAAGATCGCCTTTACCTGACTTATGAAGTGCACCTTTAACACCGATGATGTCACCGATATCTAGGCCTTGGTACTTCTCTTTCAGTACTTTTTGTACGTCTTTCGCTGCGTATGCTTGGATACGACCAGAAGTTTCTTGAATCGCAAGGAATGGACCACGCTTCGCCATTACACGACCAGCGATCGCAACGATGTGGTTAAGCTCTTCTAGCTCTTCCTTAGTCTTCTCACCGAATTCCGCTTGAAGATCGCCAGCTAGGTGCTCACGGCGGAAATCATTTGGGTGACCATTTGCTTTGCAGCTTTGGCGGATGTGATCCAGCTTGCTACGGCGCTCAGCAATTAGTTTGTTTTCTTCTTGTACGTTTTCGTTTTGAACAGCATCAGTCATTGAGATGTACCCTGCTTGTATAATTTGAACAGCTATATTTTCGCAAATATAGTCGGTAAAAAGCTTACAGACCTGATTTCAGGCTAGCTTCAATAAATTTGTCTAAGTCACCGTCAAGAACCGCTTGAGTATTACGGTTTTCAATGCCGGTGCGTAAATCTTTGATACGTGAATCATCCAGAACGTAAGAGCGGATTTGGCTGCCCCAACCGATGTCTGATTTAGTATCTTCATTCGCTTGTTTTTCAGCATTTTGTTTTTGAATCTCAAGTTCAAAAAGCTTAGCACGTAGCTGCTTCATCGCTTGATCTTTGTTCTTATGCTGCGAACGGTCATTCTGACATTGAACCACAGTGTTGGTAGGAACGTGAGTAATACGTACCGCCGATTCCGTGGTGTTTACGTGCTGACCACCAGCGCCCGAAGCACGGTATACGTCAATACGTAAGTCAGAAGGGTTAATGTCGATCGTAATGTTGTCATCAATCTCTGGGTAGATAAACGCAGATGCAAATGAAGTATGACGACGGCCACTTGAATCAAATGGTGATTTACGAACTAGACGGTGAACACCTGTCTCTGTACGCAACCAACCGTACGCGTACTCACCAGAGATACGTACTGTTGCACCTTTCAAACCAGCAACTTCACCTTCAGATACCTCGATAACTTCCGTTTTGAAGCCCTTCGCTTCAGCCCAACGCAAGTACATGCGCAGCATCATTGAAGTCCAGTCTTGTGCTTCAGTACCACCTGAACCCGACTGTAGATCGATGTAACAATCTGAAGCGTCATGCTCACCAGAGAACATTCGACGGAACTCAAGTTTACCTAACTTAGCTTCAAGCTCCGCTAGTTCTGGTTCAATTTCGTCGAACGTTTCTTGATCTTCTTCTTCAACCGCTAGCTCTAGAAGGCCATCAACATCCTCAACACCTTGGTCAAGTTGGTCAATCGTTTCTACTACCGCTTCCAGTGCAGAACGCTCTTTACCTAGCGCTTGAGCACGCTCAGGTTCGTTCCATACATCCGGTTGTTCTAACTCTGCGTTTACTTCTTCTAGACGCTCTTTCTTAGCGTCATAGTCAAAGGTACCCCCTCAGGATATTTGTGCGCTCAGACACATCCTGCAGACGGTTTTTTATAGGATTGATTTCAAACATTTTAGCTCATCATTTATGAGTAGAATTTAACCGGAGAATTGTACTCAAAAGTGTGACGGAGATACAGAAATTTTTAGAGGGCAAACCAATATTCAGTCACTTACAAC
>NZ_MCYD01001216.1:0-482 GCF_002876325.1 Vibrio sp. 10N.261.52.A1 | reverse complement strand
GTGTGAGCCTGATAACCACGCTTTTGCAAATCCTTAACTACGCTTTTCGCGTTGTCAGCATTCTTCAAAGCCATCAATTGAATGATCCAAGCACTGTCTTGGTACTCATTTTTTTCAGGTACTGGCTTAACCACAACCGCCACTTTATCCGCTTCTTTTTCAGAAGCCGATGCCATTTGGGTTTCTGATGACCCACCGCTTTCGACCACTCGCTCTACTGGAGAATCCGGCAGTGCAATCTGATCTTCAACTGGGTCAAGCACCTCAAACACTTCCACATTGCTATCAAGTTCAGGCTTAATAGGAATGCTCGCAAACTCTTCTTTGTAGTGAAGCTTCTTACCATCAAGCACATCTGGCAATACAATCACGCCAATGGCCACTAAAATGATGGTGCCGACTAAGCGGCTCTGAAATTTACTTGCCATCTAGTTTCCTTTTTTCTGCCAATGCTCCAGCACTTCCCCTACTGTGTGGAAAGA
>NZ_MCYD01001215.1:0-1755 GCF_002876325.1 Vibrio sp. 10N.261.52.A1 | reverse complement strand
CATAAAATACCTACATGTTGCAAAGAAAATTCCAATATAAATTTTTTAGATAACACGTAGATTATTTTTGAGTTTTTCTACTCACACGCTCGGCGCAATCCCGTAGCTGGCGTAGCCAGTCGAAGGGTGAGCAAGCGGAATATCACAAATGCTTTTCTATGGCACTGTCACTGTAAATCTACCTCTTTTATAGATCGATCAAGTTAGACATACGTAAAATACTGACGGGCAACGCTGTGGCGTTGCTGTGTCGGATTTGGGTGATGGATAACTATTGTTAATTAATTCTTATGTCTATTAGGGCGTGTTGATCTTTGCTGTACATTTCGCGTTCAACAATACATCGGTAGCCACATTAACATGAATGCCAGCGATAACATGCTGGCATAATTCCTTTCTAGCTTGTCATATCTACTTGAAATAGCTCGATAATGCTTAATTTTCCCAAAGGCATTTTCGACCAAGTGACGATACTTGTATAGACACCAATCCATACTGTTTTTGTCTATATCTTCTCCGTAATTGCGTTTAGCAATTACTGTTTCTCCGCCACGTTCCTTAACAAAAGTGCGGAAAGGTTCGCTGTCATATCCTTTATCACAAACGATGGTATTAACTTCATCGAGTTGCTCAACTAAGCTTTCGGCATGCACTATATCGTGGCGTTGTCCTTCTGATAAATCAAAGCAAATCGGCAGGCCACCACTATCCACGGCTAAGTGAATTTTGGTTGAGTTGCCCCCGCAACTTTTTCCTATTTGCTCTGAGCTTTCAGTCGCTGCACCTGTACTATGCTGATGCGCTCGAACTATAGAGCCATCAAGAAAGACCCATTCAAAATCAGCCATGCTAGATAAGCTTTTGAAAAGTTTATCTAAAACCCCTTTCTTTGACCAAAGATTAAATCGTCTGTAAACGGTACTCCACTCTCCGAACTCAGAGGGTAGATCCCGCCAAGGAATACCTGTTCTCATTCGATAAAGTATTCCTTCAAATGTCATTCGATGTTCAGTTTTATCGTAAATACGACCTGTACTTTTCATAACTTGGAGTAGCAGTTCCCAGCGAATATCAGTTAGCATTGTTCTTGGCATGGTATTGGTTATGGTTTTACTTTTGGCGAAGCAAATTATAACTCTTTACCATGCTGTTCAAAAAATACTCACGAAAGATCAACACGCCCTAATTCTTTTGTTTTAGTTACCTTAATATCTTGAGGGGTCCCTTAAAATAATTCTTTAGGAATCCATAACTTAAATTCTTTAGGGGGTGGGTAAAAGGTAAGTTTCTTATTGTTTTGATAGAAAATTCAGAATGATTTTTGCTCTGCTAAGGTGGCGTTAAACACTGTTTTGAGAAGAAGATCACACTGGTATTTGTCTAGGTGTGGTAGAGCCTACCGAGCTAACGGCATGAATGAAGCTTAATGGAGTTATTCAGGAGGTGTATAATCTTCCCATTCGGGTTGATAAGAATCTTGTGAGGTCGCTTTATGTATTTCATGGGCTTGTTGCAAAAACCTCACGAGCCGCCAGACTTTAACTATGATTCATCACTGAGCAATGCGTTATGGTCAAGTCTGAATTCAAATGGCGACATTTCACCCCCGAACTTATCTTATGGTGTGTCCGTTGGTATGGCACTACCGCAATGAGCTATGCAAACCTCAGTGATATGTTGTCCGAACGAGGTGTCTTCGTTAATCGCTCCACGATTTATCGTTGGTTCATTCACTATGGGCCTATCCTACATAAG
>NZ_MCYD01001214.1:0-759 GCF_002876325.1 Vibrio sp. 10N.261.52.A1 | reverse complement strand
GCGAAAAGCTACTTCATCAAACTGCAAGACGCAGAAGTGATCACATCAGACGCACTTGCGAGCTCAGATGTTGCATTCGTACAAAAAGCCGTAAACCAAAACAAGAAAGCCGTTACTCACCTAAACTACGCCTACCGTGGTTTGGCAACACAGCTACCTGCTCTTAAGAATGTATTCGATGAATCGGTTCAGAAATTCACCAAAGACGTAGGCCAAAAAGGCGGTGTTCTTGATAAGCACAACAACTACCTACAAGCGAAGCAAGCCCTGTATGTAAACATCGCCAATCTAGCGGTTGAAGTAGACCAAGCGATGGCCGTGTTAGACTCATTCAACGTGACAGCCGAAGAACAACTCAACTCTTCATTGGCAGACGCTAGTAGCATTTACGATAAAGGCCTATTCAACGCGATTGCCATCGGAGTGGTTGTAACGCTATTTGCGGCAGCGATTGGCTACCACATTGCTCACAGTGTAAGAGAGCCACTAACGCGCATCCTTAAGACACTAGAAGGCCTGACAGAAGGTGACATGACACAGCGCATCGACATTCGTTACAACAACGAATTCAGCCGCGTGAGTGGTCACATCAACACCTTAGCCGATAACCTGCACAATATTCTTGTAAAGCTTAACGATGCGTCAGATGACCTAACCAAAACAGCAAGCGTCAACCAGAAGACCTCTTCAGAAACTCAGGCTCAACTGAACAGCCAGCGTGAACAAACTGCGACAGTAGCGACTGCGATGACAGAGATG
>NZ_MCYD01001213.1:0-6400 GCF_002876325.1 Vibrio sp. 10N.261.52.A1 | reverse complement strand
TAGATACTTGAAGAAACATAGTCACATGAATAAGAAGTAAATGCTTGCAACGACATAAACACGGTTAGCGATCGGCAGCGACTAATACAGGGAATCAAAATGGATAAGTCTCAAACACAAACTAAAAAGGAAAGTACCGATGCTAATCTTGCTGCGTTTAAACAGCGCCGCTCACGTGGTCGACTTGTACTCATCGGATTGATTTTGGTCTTCGCCTTACCTGCCATTATTGCTAAAACTGTATTAGAGCAGAATTGGTACACATCTGGTGTGACAAACAGTGGGGAGTTAGTTGAGCCAAGAGTGACTCTACAAGATTTTGGGCTGACGGCGCCTATGGAAGGAGAAGGGTGGTTGGTGGGTTACATTGCGCCAACGGACTGCGATAGCTTATGCGAACAACAACTCCATTACTTGAACCAAAGCTATTTAGCGCTGGGGAAGAACAAAGAACGAGTGACAGCTGTGGTTTTTGTTTCTGAAGGGGATGCATTACCAGGAGCATTTAACAAACCTGATTTGTCATTCCTGTCTGGTGGGGAGCAGTTGAGCACTAAGTTCGCACCAGCTTCGATTGTTATCATTGATCCCCTTGGGCAACTTGTTATGGAATACAAAAGTGTCTCAGAACCGTCGCAGTTAGTCGGGCAGTCCAAAGGCATGATTCATGATTTGAGAAAGCTTCTAAAACTGTCGCGAGTTGGGTAGCTGATAAGTGATTCGGTTTGACCGCGGTGGCTGAACTCTAGCAGCGACAAGGAATACTTATAGGGAGATAAACGATGCAGAACAAAGCCCCTGATTTGCTCATGCTCGTGATGCGAGTGACTATCTTACTGACGCTGACAGTGATTGTGCTCGGTGCTTATACCCGATTATCGGACGCTGGGCTTGGTTGCCCTGACTGGCCTGGGTGTTACGGAAAGCTCACGGTACCTTCAGATGCACAAGCGGTGAACCAAGCCAATCTCCAATTCCCTGGACGCGCTCTTGAGGCAGATAAAGCATGGATAGAGATGATACATCGCTACTTTGCTGGTTCATTAGGGCTTCTTATCTTTGGTGTGATCGTTTGGTGTATTAAGAAGAACATCACCTCTGCTGGGCTACCGTTACTTATTTCGGCAACGGTGATATTTCAAGCTTTGTTAGGGATGTGGACAGTGACTCTGAAGCTGATGCCGGTTGTGGTGATGGCGCACTTGATGGGAGGGTTCACTCTGCTGTCTCTGCTCTGCCTACTGTATTTTCGCCTCTCTAATTTCCAGACTCGGTTCAGTGAAACGAAATACTCGGCGACGAGCAAGTTTGCTGCGTTACTTGGCCTGATGGTTGTAATTGGACAGATCTTACTTGGCGGTTGGACGTCTTCAAATTATGCCGCGCTGGTATGTACTCAACTACCTATCTGTGAAGGTAATTGGACAAGCTACCTAGATTTTAAGAATGCGTTCGACTTTGCACAGCATGGGCATGATAACTATGAGTTTGGTGTGCTCGAGTACCCCGCAAGGCTCACCATACATGTCATGCATAGGTTTGGCGCTATTGTGGCAACGATAACGGTGCTAATGGTCGTGTATCAGTTGTGGAAGCTTGGTCAAACAGCGCACCAAAAACTGGGTGTCATTGTGGCATTGGTATTAGCCGTGCAAGTCAGTTTAGGGATCAGCAACGTGTGGTTCCATCTACCGATTTCAGTGGCAGTGCTTCATAACTTAGTTGCGGCGATGCTGCTTGTCAGTCTGGTTGCGACAAACTTTGTAGTGTGGCAACGAAAACCAAGTGAGCGCTTGGCAAAGAACAGTGTATTACAAGGAGGTAATCATGGTCAGTAGAACTTCAACACAGCATCAAATTGTGGTTCAAGATACCGCTTCAAGTCATGAAGTTGCTGCTCAAAACAAAGCAGCTTGGAAGGTCTATTTATCACTGACCAAGCCTAAAGTGGTTGCTTTGATGTTGTTAACAGCATTAGTCGGCATGTGTTTAGCGGTGCCTAATGGATTGCCATTACAGCAAGCATTATTTGGCATGATAGGGATAGGGTTGATGGCGGGTTCAGCCGCTGCATTTAATCACTTGATCGACAAGAAGATCGATGGGCAAATGTCTCGTACTAATCGTCGTCCTTTACCATCGGGTGAGCTCAGCAGTGTACGAGTATTCGCCTTTGCGGCAGGTATCGGTTTACTTGGCTTTGTGACTTTAGCCTTGTTAGTTAACCCGCTTACGGCTTGGCTAACCTTTGCGAGTCTATTAGGTTATGCGGTTATCTATACCATGTATTTAAAACGAGCGACGCCACAGAACATTGTCATTGCAGGGATCGCAGGTGCAATGCCACCTTTATTGGGTTGGACGGCAGTGACTAACGAGTTGCACTCCAACGCATGGCTACTGGTGATGATTATCTTCATCTGGACACCTCCTCACTTTTGGGCGCTTGCGATTCATCGTCGTGACGAATATGCCAAGGTAGATATCCCGATGTTGCCTGTGACACATGGGATAACTTACACCAAGACTTCAATTCTGCTGTATACACTATTGCTGAGCATCGTGTGTGTGCTGCCAGTATTGGTTGGAATGAGCAGTTGGATATACCTGAGCGCGTCTTTGCTGCTCAACGGTGGGTTTGTTTATTCTGCCTGGGTATTGAAGTATCGCGATGAGCCGAACATGGCGATGAAGACCTTTAAGTTCTCAATCTATCATCTCATGATCTTGTTTGTTGCTTTGTTGGCAGACCACTATCTACTTTGATAACCGCATTTCTGCTGTTGCTGAATAAGAAAACGGATGCTCTGGGCATCCGTTTTTGTTTGACTAATTACACAAGCTTACGTACTTGAAAGTAATTACCTTACTAATAATTAGTCCACTTTGTTCCAAGCATCTTGCCAGTGTGAACCTACGCCAGGTTCGTACTGAGTTGCCGTTGGTGCCCATTGAACACAGTAACCAGAGTATGGGAACTCTTTACACTGATAAATACTACCGTCGCTGCTTAGTACTTTCGTGCCCGCGGTGTAAGAGTCAATGCTTTCAGGGAATACGAAGTCGTAATCGCCCGCTGGTGGCGGTGTTTGCTCGTCCATCAGGTGGAAATCAAGCGTGTTCTGATCCACTAAGTTACCTTGGTCATCTTTGGTCACTACCACAAGCATGTGGTGGCCAGCTTCAGATTTAGAAAGCGTCAGTTGAACACCTTCAACTTGCCCGTCTTGTAGCTCAGATTTTTGAGATGCAAGCGCTTCGCGATGGTGGTTGTATACCGTGAGTTCTGCTTGAACATTGCCCGTTGCCGCTAGAGTAAGATCAAGCTGTGTAGGCTGGCTCTCATCGATGATGTATTCTGATTCTAAACCAGTTACTTCAATTTCATGTTCTGGTTCTGGCGTATCGATCTTGTAGCCGATTTCGACACTGTTGAAGCCAGAGCCTGCTTTTAGATAAACAGGGTTCGAACCGTATACCGGTGCGAAATCGCCTTGATCGTTCAATTGACCCGCTTTAATTTGGGTCTGTTCTTGGTTGATCTTCGATGCCAACGCGTAAGACCAGTTATTGGCTTTGCCTTGTTCTGTATTTTCAATCACAAGCTCAGTGCTGTATGAAGCGTTCTCACCAGATTGGTCGAATACACGAGTGTAAACTGCATCGCCAACATTCAGGTCTTGTGTTGGGTTGATTTGACCACCTTGATCCCAGTCAGGAATGATAGGACCGTCACCATCAAACTTTACATCGATAACGTTGTAGAAAGCTGCTGCAGTGTCACCCACATCCCATACAGCAAGAATCACTTGATAACCTTCGCGTTCTGGTACATTACACAGGTGGCTTACTTGCATCGGCGGTTGCTCCATATTGCCTTGAACAACACAGAATGGCGTTAAGTCAAAAGAACTGCGTGCCAAAGGTTGGTTTGGATTCCAGTCTGGTTGAGTTATGTAATATTTCCAATCGCGAGTTTTGTGGTTTGCCGTGAACGTCCACTCAAAGTATTGAGAACCAGACTTGATAGGGCGTTTAACCCAGCGATCTGCTTTTTGCTCGTCGAGCGCTGCTGCTAAAGAAGATTGCGCACTGGCAATTTTTCCATCGACAGGGCCGACTTCAGGGAAACCTTCAGGGCCTTCCACACTTTGTGGTTCATATTGAATACCACCGCAGTTAGTGTTTTTTTCTTGTGTATCACTCGCAGGGAATTTACATAGAGCTACACGGCTTTCTGCTACGCCATTATTGTATGCCGAAACATAACCATGACCGAAGCTTGCACCGCTAACGCTTAGCAGCGACAGTGCGATGAGTGATTTTTTTGGGAGTTGTTTCATTATTTGTCCTTACTGTATTTGGCCGACAAAAAGAGAACACTCCGGCATGCATTTACACTTAAATTCTATTAAGTGGCAGCTCCGCTATCATAGACAGAATATTTGTCGACAGACCGGTGGCTTTGCGTCCTATTCTTTCAAATAGTTTGCCAGAAGTGCGTTTAAGCAAGCGGAATGTAGCCAACGAGTTTTATAAATGCGAATCAATCGATTTAAATGTGGAATGCTAATCTCGAACTTTTAATTCTTAATACAAATTAACTTGCTATATGATTCGTTTGTTAACTCATAAGTAATTGAAATAAGTTAAGAAAGTATTTACTCTAATTGTTTTTGTGAATGGTTTGGGTGCTTAACTTTAGTTGCTGATAACGATTGAGCGCATATCAAAACCAAACCTTTGGTTTCCACTAACCAAACCCTGACACGTTATGTATGAAAAGCCGGACAATTAATTGGTATGAATTATATAAAGGAGTCAGTATGGAATTCACTGAACAAGATAGAGAAGCGTTGTACCAAACGTGGATGTCACAAAAATCGCGAATGCGAATCACGCAGATGGAGTTTTCAAAGAAGCTTGGTATGAGTCAGCTTGATTTCTCAAATGTGTTGCGAGGGGAGTCACCGCTAACTATGTCATTTGTGAGCCATTTCTGTCGTCTACTTCATTTGGAACCAAGAAACGTATTCCCGTCACTTAAAGAAGGAAATGACTCTGGTCCTAAAGTGGTCTACTTGAAAAGTAGAATGAGTGTTGATGGAGAGATCCAAAATGCTTACATCGAAGGAAATCAAGTTATCGTAGAGTATGCTCACACCGTTCAGCACAACTAATTTTAGAGTTAGCTCTGAGTTATAGCCTCTTTTTCAACAAACTTTTCACATATGGTATAGCATACTTGGGTGTTTTTCTTCCAACCTAAGTGCGCTATGAACTCCATAAAACTTTTCTTGCTTGTCGCAACCAGCATTTTTTTGTTTGGTTGTGCAGGCGGCCCAATCAAAACTGCCACCAAATTCACCACTTATGAAGATTTTCAGCCTGGTCCTGACGGGGGAGTCGATCTCGTTTGGGCACGGTTAGGCTTACGCGACGCCGATCGCTTGAAGAGCAAGTTGGAGGATTATGATTCTGTCGTCATTGACCAAACCTTCGTGCTTGCCGAAGAAGGCTCGCTAGATCAGGGAGAGATTCAAGAGCTTACCGACCATATGGTGAGGCGCTTAGAGGAGAAAATATCACCTCACAAAGTGATCGTCGACGAGCCTACGGGTAAAACGTTACGTTTGAGTATCGCATTGAGTAACGTTGAAACGCCAAATCCTATCTTAGCTGTAACCAGCAGCGTTTTGCCTTTTGGGCTTGCTATGTCGACCATCTCCAAAGTTGCGACAGGTGAGCACACCAATGTCGGTAGCGCCAGTGTCGAACTGTTGGTGAGTGACGCCCAAGATGGCACACCACTGTTCGCAGCGATCGATCGTGAGGCGGGGAATAAGGACTTTTCGACTATGATTGATTCACTTGACGATGCCAAAGATGCAATCAACTATTGGGTTGAACGTTTAGGTGATACTCTACAGAACATCGATGACGCATAGAAAGACCGAACAATGCTAGAGAAAGAGAATCTGATTAAGTTGGCTCGAATGCAGATGCCATTTGGAAAGTATGCGGGCCGCACACTGATTGACTTACCTGAAGAATATTTATTGTGGTTTGACAAGAAAGGGTTCCCAAATGGTGAGCTAGGTGACTTGCTCAAACTGTGCCTAGCACTAAAAATAGAAGGGCTCGATAGTGTCGTCAAACCATTGAAAAGAATGTAATTAATTTTAAAGCTCACGTTAACAGCGTGGGCTTTTTTGTTTCTGTTGATAGAGCAGTTTTGTTGACAAGTGATGGGGAAAAAACATTCAACGTTATCCTATTGAAATTGCGCAATCGATAGCGTGTAAATAAAGTTATACAGGGTGTTATAAATATAAAACACAAAAAAAATTGCGTTCTTTTTAAAATAGTGATTGAAACTGGCGTTTTTACTAGTTAAGTT
>NZ_MCYD01001212.1:0-515 GCF_002876325.1 Vibrio sp. 10N.261.52.A1 | reverse complement strand
AAAGGCTTACTCTTGCTCTAATAACCAAATCATCGTCTGAGATTTTTCTTCGCTATCTAGTTTGTTAAACCAGTAAGAAACCATTTCGATCTCTTTAGAGCCTTCTAATGGTGCTGGGTTCGTGTTCTTACGATTCTTGAATGCCCAATCTGTCACTGCAGATTGCTCTTCTTTTGTTGCTTCACCATACCAGTAATTCACCATCTCTTGCGCTTGTGATGCTTTTGGCTCTTCAGCAACTACTGCTGCTACTGGAACAGCCGCGACTGGAGCAACCGCAATAGCTGTATGATTATTTGCACCGTTATAAATTGTGTCGATGTATGCTTTCGGCACGATAAAAGTCGTGCTCATTACTGAGTTTTGGCCTTCAAGCGTAAATTCTAAATTCTTTTCTCTTGCTTGCTGAATATCAGCGTCACTTAATGGAAACTTAATATATTGAGTCTTAGTACAGTGCTCGCTGCAGCTTTCTCTTGGTACTTGTCTTTCTTCTAGTTCTATCGTCTTGCCAA
>NZ_MCYD01001211.1:0-1133 GCF_002876325.1 Vibrio sp. 10N.261.52.A1 | reverse complement strand
TGGTTAGCGCTTGTTTATCGCCTGCTAGGTCTGCTGTTAGCTCGCCTGCTGAAAGCGCTTTAGATACCGCTGTTTCAATGTCTTGTGCTGCCGCTTCTTCGCCTAGGCTGTAACGAAGCATTAGCGCTGCAGAAAGAATTTGTGCAACTGGGTTTGCGATATTCTTGCCTGCGATATCTGGTGCACTGCCGCCCGCTGGTTCGTATAGGCCGAAGTTACTTTCGTTCAAGCTTGCAGAAGGAAGCATACCCATAGAGCCTGTGATCATTGCACACTCATCAGAGATGATGTCGCCGAAGATGTTTGAACATAGCATGACGTCAAACTGAGATGGGTCTTTGATTAGCTGCATGGTCGCGTTGTCGATGTACATGTGGTTTAGCGTTACATCTGGGTAGTCTTTTGCGATCTCTTCGACAACTTCGCGCCATAAGATAGAGCTTTGTAGAACGTTCGCTTTATCAATGGAGTAAACGTTTTTGTTACGTAGACGTGCCGATTCAAAAGCAATCTTTGCGATACGTTCGATTTCGTAGCGGTGATAAACTTCGGTATCAAACGCTTTTTCCGTAGCGCCTTCGCCTTCACGACCTTTAGGTTGACCGAAGTAAATACCGCCTGTTAGCTCACGTACTACCACGATGTCAAAACCGCGCTCGGAGATATCAGCACGAAGTGGAGAGAAAGACTCTAAACCTTTGTGAATTTGCGCAGGACGAAGGTTACAAAACAGTTGGAAGTGTTTACGTAGAGGAAGTAGGGCGCCACGCTCAGGTTGGTCATTGGGTGGAAGGTGCTCCCACTTAGGACCACCAACTGAGCCGAAAAGTACTGCGTCAGACTCTTCACAACCTTTCACTGTAGACTCTGGTAGTGGACAACCGTGGTTATCTATGGCGATACCACCAACATCATACTCTTCGCGAGAAAAGCTAATCGCATGCTTCTTTTCGATCGCGTCTAGCACCTTGTGTGCTTGCTGCATTACTTCTGGGCCAATGCCATCACCAGGTAGTACGGCAATTTTGTATGATTTATCAGTCATGTTAATCCTTTAATTCTTTGTTACTGAGCTATTTGGCTCGTTTTAAATTTTGTCCCTAAAGCCAATAACATCGGCTCTAGGGCTCTGT
>NZ_MCYD01001210.1:1310-2378 GCF_002876325.1 Vibrio sp. 10N.261.52.A1 | reverse complement strand
ACTTACTCTATTTGAAGATATTTTATTCATAGGGTCTTTGTACATGCCTAAACTCAATATTGGCGTTCTGGTCAAGCTGTTGATTTGTTTTGCGATTCCCTTGGGCGTGTTATTCATGCCAATAGATTCAATACCTATCGATGACCTGACGCTGATTCAACACCGCCTGCTAGCGATATTTCTACTTGCTGCCCTTCTTTGGGTACTTGAACCCGTTCCAGTTTTCGCCACCTCGATATTGATCATTGCACTTGAACTGGTGATGATTTCCGACAAAGGCCTGCACCTATTTAGAAATCCACCAGCGGGACACGATCTCGGTGAGTTAATTCAATATACCGACATATTCGGTGCATTTTCATCACCAATCATCATTCTATTCATGGGTGGCTTTGCTCTCGCAATCTCGGCCTCTAAATACGAACTCGATAACAACCTAGCTCGAGTGCTGCTGAAACCATTCGGTACAGAACCGCGCTTCATCATGCTTGGCTTAATGTTGATCACCGCCGTGTTCTCAATGTTTATGTCGAATACCGCAACCACGGTCATGATGCTAGCTCTGCTTGGCCCTATTGTAGCTTCGGCGCCAAAAGGCGATATGGGGATCAAAGCACTCGTATTGTGTATTCCGATCGCCGCTAATACTGGTGGTATCGCAACACCAATCGGTACGCCTCCCAATGCCATCGCACTGCAATACCTAACTGGTGAAAACACCATCGACTTTCTCAGTTGGATGATGATGGGCTTACCCTTTGTGATCATCCAGCTCACCATTGCTTGGTTCCTTCTTCAGAAAATCTTCCCTTCCACGCAGAAAAACATGGTGCTTAAACTCGATGGACAATTCAGAAAGAGCTGGCGAGCGATCGTGGTTTACGTCACCTTTGCCGCCACCATCTTGTTGTGGATGACCACCAAGCTGCATGGCATGAACACCTATGTGGTCTCTATCATTCCACTGGCGGTCTTCACTTTGACGGGCATCATGGGCAAAGAAGAACTCAAGCTGATTAACTGGGATGTGTTGTGGTTAGTCGCCGGTGGTATTGCGATTGGTATCGG
>NZ_MCYD01001210.1:0-583 GCF_002876325.1 Vibrio sp. 10N.261.52.A1 | reverse complement strand
TATTGCGATTGGTATCGGCTTGGATAAAACAGGCTTGGCCTCTGCATTAGCACACGCGATAGACTATGAGTCGCTGTCCCCTGCAGCTGTAGTCATCACGCTGTCTATCGTGTGTTGGTTAATGGCGAACTTCATGTCGAACACCGCGACGGCCAACTTGTTGATGCCAATAGCCGCGGCAATTGGCGCTTCTATGGAGAGCTTGGCAACGATTGGTGGCTTACAAGGGCTATTGGTTGTGGTTGCCTTCTCAGCATCACTCGGCATGATTCTTCCGGTATCAACGCCACCGAATTCACTGGCTTACTCAACCGGACTTATCGAAAGCAAAGACATGGCGAAGATGGGGATCATATTGGGTATTGTCGGCTTGCTCTTGGTCTACCTCGCCCTGTTTATCATCACCTAGTAGACATTCAACGCTCACTTCTATTACGGACTAAGGCGCTAAATGTAAATTTAGCGCCTATTCGCTCTGCATCACGAATAACGGCTAGAGCAAGCAGTTGATTTTTAAATCAATAAGCAACTGTGACTTTACTTCACTGTTTAGCAAAAAGCAGAATAAATATATTTATAATTT
>NZ_MCYD01001209.1:0-1663 GCF_002876325.1 Vibrio sp. 10N.261.52.A1 | reverse complement strand
GAGTTATTGCTCAATTTTATATTTATGAAATAAATATGAAACAAAGTTGACATATTTGAGTGTTTTAATCACCCCGCTTATATAAAAAGGGATAAACAATGAAGCACTTTATGAAACCTGTTATTGCCGCAGTGGCAACGTCAACACTCTCATTCAATGTACTTTCAGCAGAAATCAAAAATGTCATTCTAATGATTGGCGATGGTATGGGACCTCAACAAGTTGGCTTATTAGAGACTTATGCAAACCAAGCACCTAACTCAATCTATAAAGGTCGAAAGACCGCCCTTTATCAGCTTGCTCAAGAAGGCGTGATTGGTTCATCTCTTACCCACCCAGAAGATGCGATTGTGGTCGACTCTGCTTGTTCCGCAACCATGCTTGCTACAGGTATCTACACAGGTTCAGAAGTTATTGGTATTGATTCCCAAGGCAATCACGTAGAAACCGTGCTGGAGAAAGCAAAAAAAGCGGGTAAAGCAACCGGGCTGGTTTCCGATACGCGCTTAACTCATGCTACACCTGCAGCATTCGCCGCGCATCAGCCACACCGCTCTCTAGAAAACCATATTGCTAGCGATATGCTGGAAACAGGTGTCGATGTGATGCTTTCTGGCGGGCTACGTCACTGGATCCCTAAGTCAACCAATGATAAAGGTGAAACCTACAAACAACTTGAGCAACTGACCAAAGGTGACGTTTATCTCAAGTCAAAACGTAAAGATAACCGCAACCTTCTTGCTGAAGCCCAGAAAGACGGCTATCAGTTAGCGTTTAACCGAGATATGCTCGACAACGCTGACGGCGACAAATTACTTGGTCTATTCGCGTACTCTGGCATGGACGATGGCATCGCATATAGCAATAAAAAGCTGAGTGGCGAACGCACACAACCGAGCTTAAAAGAGATGACGCAAAAAGCGCTTAACGTCTTATCAAAAGATGAAGATGGCTTTTTCCTAATGGTTGAAGGCGGTCAGATAGATTGGGCTGGGCACAGTAATGATGCGGGTACTATGCTGCACGAACTGCTCAAGTTTGATGAAGCAATTCAAACGGTATACGAATGGGCAAAAGATCGTGAAGACACAATCGTAATCGTCACAGCAGACCATGAAACTGGCTCTTTCGGCTTTAGCTATTCATCAAGTGAGCTACCAAAGCCACAAAAGCGCCCAGGAGAAGCCTTTACCGATCGTGATTATGCGCCAAACTTTAACTTCGGTGCATTCGATATTCTTGATGGTTTATACAATCAGAAACAAAGCTACTACGGCATGATCAGTGAGTATCAAAAACTCGACAAAGCTGCACAAACGCCTGAGAAATTCGCTGAGATCGTGAACAAAAATAGTGAATTTCCAATCACCGCAGAGCAAGCTAAAAAGGTACTCGCAAGTAAGCCAAACCCATATCGATTGGCGCAACACAAATACCTTTCTGAAGAGAATGTTCCTGCCATCAACGATTTCGATGCATTTTTCCCATATAACGACCGTGGCAACCTACTTGCTCGAGAACAAGCAACAGGTCAAAACATTGTTTGGGGTACAGGCACACACACCCATACACCTGTGAATGTATTTGCTTGGGGACCAGCAGAAAAGATATTACCAGTATCAAAAATCATGCATCACTCAGAGCTTGGTGAGTACATCAAACC
>NZ_MCYD01001208.1:0-598 GCF_002876325.1 Vibrio sp. 10N.261.52.A1 | reverse complement strand
AAGAAGATGTCTAAGTCAGACGACAACCGTAAGAACGTGATTACTCTGCTAGAAGAGCCTAAGTCGATCATCAAGAAGATCAACAAAGCGCAAACCGATGCAGAAACACCGCCACGTATTGCTCACGATTGGGAAAACAAAGCGGGTATCTCTAACCTAATGGGCCTTTACTCAGCAGCGACGGGTAAAACGTTTGAAGAGATCGAAGCGCAGTACCAAGGCGTTGAGATGTACGGTCCGTTCAAGAAAGATGTAGGCGCAGCATTGGTTGAGATGCTTGAGCCGATTCAAGCTGAATACCACCGTATCCGTGCTGACCGTGCCTACATGGACGCAGTAATGAAAGCCGGTGCTGAAAAAGCGTCTGAGCGCGCAGCAGTAACGCTGAAGAAAGCATACGAAGCCGTAGGTTTTGTAACTCGCCCATAGGGTGAATCAAAACCTTCCGCGATAAAATCTAAGCCCAAAGTGACTATGTTTACTTTGGGCTTTTTAGTGCCCGCTACATCTGGCTCTCCAACAATTATGCTGTTTGAATTGATAATCTACGTATTTAATGGCTAACATATTTGTAAAATCAATGCTGTGCAGAGTATCT
>NZ_MCYD01001207.1:0-1318 GCF_002876325.1 Vibrio sp. 10N.261.52.A1 | reverse complement strand
GGTAAAACGGTACTTGCCTACAGCAACAATTCTGATCTTTTCTTAAAACGAAACCTAGACCAACTGCCAAATGCTAAGCAAATCGATGAGCAAACCTATGTGGATGGCATCGGCATGACGCTAGCAAACTTTGGCTTAATTGATAACCTAATGCTAGATAACGCAGTATCAGGCCCGATAGAATTAGAGAATGTTGGCGTGTTTTATGATCAAACAGACGTGTATCGTAACCTACGTGCGTTCATCCGTTGTCTAGAACAGCTAAAGAACAACGCTAAGGCTGCGTAAATCGCTATCTAAACTGAATGACATTGATTCTCCCAGCATCCTCACAATGCTGGGAGAATTTTTTGTAAATATAGAGAGGAAAACTATGAGCGAGATTTGCATGATGTCTCTTACAAGAGACGAAGTAGCGGAACGTAAAGACTATGATGCGATCAAAGCGTCATTTGATGATTTATGGTCTTCGATTAACTCAAACGAAAACGCCAACGTTAGTATTTGTACCAGTGAAGGGACTTGTCTTTTTGTGGATAGAGAACAGCAGCTTTACAACATTAAGCTTGGTGTTGATCAGAAGGAAGGGTATGTATCGTGCAGAGTGAACCAAGTTGAAATTGAAGAGGTTGAGAGGTTTCTCCATGCCTATTGCACCTACAGCAAAAGCGAATTGATTCAGTTAATCCAAGAAAGCAATTCAGAAACAAAATCAAAAAGAAACTCAGAAAACGAACTGTAATCCTCTATTAGAATAATGTTAGCCCTCCCCCAGCGTTCAATCCGAAGTAATTCAAATACAACTCACTCATATCAATATCACTATCACTAGCCAAAAAGCTAACCTCCCACACGAGAGGTTAGTGAACCGAAGAGTAGTAGTTCAGATAAGGGAAATCGACAAATTGATTATTTGGAGCGCGGGTTCAGTCACTTGGTGAGTTAAGCGTTTTTACTCGTTATTCTGGTTTTCTTATTGAGATAAGTGTTTAGCCTGAATTTTTCATCTGGCGTGGCAACACCTTGGTCTTGCATGTTTACAGGATAAGATTTAGGGAAATCTATGTGGTAACCCTGATAATAATCAGCCCCATACTGGGCAGCAGAACGTAAGTTATCCACGTTCTCAATCCCCTCAAAAATCACCTTAATACCTTGTATCGTCGTAATGGTGTTCAGTTCTTCCAAAAGGTTGTCGTCTTGAGAACCACCCATAGCAAACTCAATCAACATATCACGGCTCACTTTGAGGTAGTCAGGCTTCACGACTGCCATGCGGCTATAACCCGCCCAACCAGAGCCAAAGTCATCCAGTGCG
>NZ_MCYD01001206.1:0-3278 GCF_002876325.1 Vibrio sp. 10N.261.52.A1 | reverse complement strand
GTTTGGGTCATGTCTTTCATGTCGGCAATATTCCTTCATATTCTTTTGGTTCATGTCACAGGAGTGATGTTTGCACAAACCTTTGCCGGAATAGGGATTGCAACGTTTTGTGCTTGGGTGGCGCAAGGCTTCTATCTTGAGATAACCATGAACTGGACACATGTGCCTATTTTCTTGTTTATCTATCTATTCGGTAACCTGTTCTATTTCCGCAATCAGGTGGAACACGAGAACAAGGTGTCCCTAGCAAAGTCTTTTGGTGCGGGTATTGCACACGAAATGAGAAACCCTCTTAGTGGCTTGTTAACTTCTATTGATGTTATCCAATCGATACTACCAAACCCAAAGAGTGGTGACATCAAAGAGCCATATGCGCTGAGCGTCGAAGAGTTAAAACAGCTGCGTGACGTCGGTGATGAGGCCATGGAAATTATCCATTCAGGTAACGAGACCATCGATCTATTGTTGACGTCGATTGATGAGAATCGTGTATCTCGTTCAACCTTTAAAAAGCACTCCGCACAAGCGGTGATCGAATATTCAATCGACAGTTTTAATTACAAGCGCACGTCGGATAAATCAGCCATCTCTTTGGATGTACAAAGTGACTTTGAATTCTTGGGAAGTGACACTTTGTTGAAGTACGTGATGTACAACCTGTTCAAGAATGCGTTTCATCATCGTAGCCCGGAAGACTTTCATATTCATGTCACCATGAGTAGCGATGACGTTAGCAATCAAATTGTGGTGACGGACAACGGGGCTGGTATCTCAAGTGATGCAATACGTCATATTTTCCAAGACTTCTATACGACTGGTAAATCAGGTAATTATGGGTTAGGTCTACCATTCTGTCAGAAGGTGATGCGTTCATTTGGTGGTGAGATTAGATGCCAATCAGAGCTCGGCCAGTGGACTCAGTTTACGATGACGTTCCCGTCTTTAACGTCAAATTCAGTCAACGAGATTAAGAGTGAATTGAGAAAGTTAAAGTCGGTATTGATGGTGAGTGACCAAACTGTTCTGAATAAGAAAATGACGGAAATGTCTCGATTTATGGGATTTGATCTTACGACTTTGGATGTGGCGTCAGCACTTAAAAACAAAGAGTATCAGTTCGAATATGATTTAGTATTCGTCGACATGGAGAGTTTGGATTTGAGGGCAAGCAGCCTTGATAAGCTTGAGTCTTTGTTGTCATTTACAGAGGCGCGAATTGTTTATCTGTATGAGCATCATCCTGTTCACCGAGTTCGTAATGTGTCGTTTGAACCTATTTGGGTGGAGACACAAGTTTGGCTGCTGAACACCAAAGCAACGATTGACCGTTTACTGTTTGACTCGAATTACGTGATGCCTATGTTGGCCGCTAAGCCGATTGAAAATGCAAATAAGCGTACCATTATGGTCGTGGACGATAATGAATCTTTGCGTCGTTTTACGGCAATGTTACTGGAAAAGCAGGGTTTTGATGTCGTACAGAAAGAAGATGGTCAGCAAGCATTGGATGCGCTGGATTCAGACGATGTAGACTTGATCCTGATGGATATCGAAATGCCTATCATGGACGGTGTAGAAGCGTCTCGACTCATTAGAAGTGCGAATAAGCCTTACTCTTCGGTACCGATCATTGCACATACAGGAGACAGCTCGCCAGTCACGCTAGAGAAGATGGAGTCATCAGGAATGTCGGACTTTATTGTGAAACCAGCAGACAAGAACCGATTATTCGACAAGATTGCTCATTGGATATAGTGGTTCTAAACACAAGTGTGTTTGAGGTTTGAAGTAGACCGAGTCAATTTAATGAAGAGCTCAGCGATAGGCTGGGCTCTTTTAGTTTTGCGACATGATAGCGTCCATTCTGTCCTGCCGTTGGGTTGGTTATTAAATTGGTGTGTACAGCGTTATACGAACTCCAGCTCTGGATGATGATATGCCTGGTGACAAACCGTGAGCACATGATCGATATCTCTTGGTGTTATGTCTGCATTCACAGAGAAGCGGATGATGTTTTTGTTCTTGCCAGTCGCTGGGCGACAAAATACCGCACCGAACACATCTCGCTCCTCTAAGAAATCACGCACACGTTCAGTATTTCTCTCGCTACCACACTCTAAAGCGATGATCTGAGATTCACTGCGGATGTTAAAGCCAATCTGTTTAAGTCCCGTAGTGAGTGATTTAGCACGTTCGAATAAGACTTCGCGCTTATCGTCAGAACTTTTAATGACCGCCAAGGTTTTCTCTAAGCGAGCGACTTCTTGTGGCAATACGGTCGAGCTAAAAATCGCAGGATAGGCGACAAAGGGCAGTGTCTCAGACAATTGTTTGGGGCCTAAGATCGCGCCAGCACGGTATGCAAAAGTTTTGGCCAAGCTTACAGTAATGAAATCGACTTGGTTAGTGAGCCCAAGTGCTTCAACGAGGCCAGCACCTTTGGTGCCATGAGTCCCCAGAGAATGCGATTCATCAACCACGAGTGCACAATCAAACTCTTGCGCCATTTCGTAGATGTCGCGGAGTGGGGCAATCGTGCCAATGGTGCTATAGACCGAATCTACAACAATGACGCCAGAGCCATAGCGCTCAAGCTGCTTACGCAGATGGTTCATATTGTTATGCATGAACGGATGCGCGCTCGCACCTGCGGATCGAATACCTTCCCATAAAGACATGTGGGCAAAGAAATCAATATACACAGGAGTTTGTGGTGGGCAGATGGTTTGCAGTAAGCCGATGTTCGCCGCCCAGCCAGACTGAGACAGCAAGCAGCTTTCCATACCTACGTAGCTCGCGAGCTCATTTTCAAAGGCGGGTTTTGAATCCTCGTCTTGCAAAAAAATAGCTGACATGACGACATTGTCATCATGTTCACCAATCGCTTGCTGGTGGGCTTGTTGAATCTGTTTGTTGTGTGACAGCGCGAGGTAATCATTGCTTTGCATCACAACTGAGTTGCGCCTAGGACGTTTACCCAGAACTAAGTGTGTTTGGCTTTCGTTCTGGGTAATGAGATCTTCAATGTAATGGTTTAAGCGTTCTTCAATAAAGGAAGGTAGTGGTTTATTTTGGGTTTTATCACTCATAATAATTCTCTTCATATACAGTAAAACGCCAGCGCTGACGGGTGTATATTGACGACAAAAAATGAGGTGTCATTAGCTAAGTTGCATAAATGGGCATACCCTTGCAAACTCAGCATTTAAGGGTTTTAAGGTGAGTGGGTTTCCTTACGGTAACGGGCTTTAACCCAGTTTAAATCAGAATAATAAGTG
>NZ_MCYD01001205.1:0-4725 GCF_002876325.1 Vibrio sp. 10N.261.52.A1 | reverse complement strand
CAACCACCCTACTTCACTTACTTCACCGCTTTCATCAAGGTCGTGTCTGACCAGCTCTAGTAAACCAAAACCTCCCCCTCTAGCTCCCCCTCAAATCAAGTTCATCGGTCTCTTGAGATATACGATCGAGGGGGAGAACATTTTTTGTCGCTGAATGTATCTCTGCACACATCACGATCGGCATTCAGTTCCTTCCCATTACCAACAAGAGATTGGAGATGTAAATGACCAATCTAACACTTACAGAAAATGTAAGTTGTCATCAAACCTTAAGCATTAGAGTAAAAACTCAGCTTAGATAGCCAAGCCTTAAATGTTAGCGTAATGTTACAAACAAAAACCAACGGTATGATATATGCAGCACGTAAAGCTATTAAACCGCAGCACCTTTGCTGGGCTCGCAGCAACACTAGTTGGGAATGGTATTGGACGCTTTGCCTACATAGCATTAATGCCTGTGCTCATTCAAAGTGGGTGGTTCTCAAGCGAAGATGCCTCCATACTCGGCGCAGCTACACTGATTGGCTATATTTTCGGAGCACCTGCTTCGAGCTTTTTACAAAGATATTATTCAACAGGCACACTCATACGCGCCTCTTTATTGCTAAGTAGCTTTAGTTATCTGGGTTGCGCCTTAAAGTCTGCCCCCTTTGAATGGTTTTTAACACTTAGAACTATTGCTGGTGTATCCGGAGCGATACTCATGGTACTCGCTCCCCCTGTGATCACCAGCCTTCACCCGCAAGAAATGAAAGCAAGGATCAGTGGCGTCGTGTTTTCAGGCATCGGTATTGGCGCGATGATTTCAGGAACCATCATACCTTTACTTATCTACCAAAGCGTTGAGAGTGCATGGTTAGGTATGGGAGCGATCGCTTTCGTTGCAACTGTCCTGACGTGGAACGCTTGGTCTCTTGAGGTTAAGCCAAACCATTGTGATAAAAGTCCATCGACGTTTGGTTCCTTATCTAAGAATGAGCGTATCAGTGTTAGCTGTGTACTGTTAGCCTACACCTTCAACGCTATTGGCTATCTACCTCATACTCTTTTCTGGGTCGACTATATTGTTCGAGAGCTAAAAATGAGTTTTGCGAGCGGTGGGTTTTATTGGGCTGTTTTTGGTATAGGAGCAGCGATTGGACCAATAGTAACCGGTATATTAGGTGATAAGTTTGGACTTAAAAAAGCACTATTAGCGGCGTTTACTTGCAAAGCTGCCGGGGTTGCTCTTCCACTCTTAAGCACCAGTGAAACAGCACTTTTTGCTTCATCTTTGTTGGTCGGTATGTTTACGCCGGGCACCGTAACACTGGTATCAACCTACACCCTAGAAATCGTTGGGACACAACTCCATACGAAATCTTGGGGAGCAATGACAATGGCGTTTGCTATATCGCAAGGAATAGTCGGCTTCGTTATGGCTCACTACGCCCCTCAACTCACCAGTTATAACTTGTTATTTATGATCAGCGCGAGTGCACTGATTTTGTCGATACTCTGCATCGCATTTACATCAACCAAACAGCAGACATTAAACACTGCTCAAACAAGTTCTTAGCAAAGGAATCGCTCATGAAACTGTACTTAAACGACACCTCGCCATTCTCCAGGGCAGTGCTGGCAACGGCCTATTTGTGTGATGCTCCAATGGTTCTTGAATGGGTCGATCCGTGGCAAACACCGAGCACATTAGTCGCAGTTAATCCATTTAGTACCATTCCAGTTCTAGAAACCAGTGATGGGGTTGCACTGACCGAGAGCTTAACGATCTGCGAGTTCCTCATGCAAGCATACCCAACAGAAAAACTAGCAGCGACCAAGGCTAGCGATACTCAACGCATGTCATTATTGGGAGTAAGTAAAACGTTGATGGAAGTAGCATTTCGATGCGCTGCATTGAGCCGCTTCGAAGCTGAGCAAAACGAGCTAACGATTAGGGGAAAGGAAGGTATTCAAAGAAGCGTTAAAGAACTTATCGGGCAGTTGAAAAGCAATGATGATTTGCTCAAGCCTGACTTCTCAACATTGTACCTACACATCGCATTAGATTATGTCTTATTCAGGCATGCTAATTTGCTTTCAGCAGATGAGCGCGACACCCTCACGACTGCCTTACACAGTTCGCCTTTTAAAGACACATTGGCAACACTTAGCCTAGAATCGCTTTCAAAAAAGCTTAGCTATTACGAATACAAAGATTCCTGATCACTTTAAACAGCGTTGTGTTGAACAAGACTAACAAGGCCTCGCACACGTGAGGCCTTAGTTTTGTCAGTAGAATGATTACAACGGCCCTACTTCACTGACTTGACCGCTTTCATCAACAAAGCTAGCTAGACTAGATTGATTATTGCTGGCATCTGACCATGGAACTCCCCCTGAGCTCCCATAAAACCAAATGTATAAGGCCTCACCTCTTCGTACCTTCGCCCATCAAACGCTTGTCTTTCTCGCAGCTTGTTAAACAGCCAGTTATCTAACATGTTATTAATCTCGATAAACTCATCTTTCGTCAACTCAGCTTTGAAGCTGGTGAGAAAGGCATCATCATCAGATTCAGGCAAGTTAATGACACGTTCTTGTAAACCATTTAACACCTGAGATTTGAAATAGATGGGATATCTCGCCCCTTTTACAAAGGCGGTTTCTTTGGGTAAGAGCAGTTTGTACTTATTGTTAGAACCTATCTCGATAAGGTTGAGATTTTCTAATTGTCGAAGATAGAGGTGCACTGAAGCATCGTTTAGCTTGTGCTTTTCTTGAATACATTGAACGGTAGTGTCTTCTGCTAATTCTGACCAGAACGAGAAAAGAGCTGGGTTATCAAAAAACGCGTCATCTTGTTCTTTAGAGAAAACAGGAATAGAAGCAATGTTTTCTTCTGCCTCAGCAAGAAGCTTTGATAGCGGCATATCCGTGAGGTTAGCTATCGCGACTAGCCTCTGAATAGACAGTGGTTGAGAACTGTTGAGTAACCTCTTGATACTGATTTCGGATATATCCAGTTCTGCCGCAAGTGCACGATATGAAATATTGCACCTTTTAAGCTCTCTTTTGAGTAACTTACAAATTTCGAATGATAGTTGTTCGTCCATTTCGTTCAAACCGCCTCAAATAGAGATACCAAAAGTATCACAATGCTACCCTTTTAAATCATAAGTTGCACCTAAGTATCAATAAAGGATGATGCCACTTTCAATAAACAAAGGAACGTATTGATGCAACGAAAAGAGTTAGTTGTACGATTTGGCATACAACAATACCTACACTGGACAGTAGTCGGGCTGCTTATCCCTGTCATCATTCTTATTTTTCAGTCTAAGGGGCTCAACCTAGCACAAGTTGGGATTGTCATGGCTGTTTGGATTGGAAGCACAACACTATTAGAGATACCGGTCGGTGGGCTTGCTGACACTATTGGACGAAAAAAAACATATTCGTACTCGTTAATACTCACCCTACTGGGCTGCCTAAACCTACTCTATGCAAATGGCTTGTTCAGTATTTTAATTAGCGCCTTATTGTTGGGAGCTTCTAGAGCCGTTTACTCAGGTACTCTCGATGCTTGGTTTTATGATGCGTTTACTGATAGCACTGGAGCAGGCTCGTATCATACTGCAATTGCAAAAGTTAATGTGTTCGTGACTGCTGGTCTAGCGACCGGAGCCCTTATCGGCGGATTTCTACCTAACAGTATCGTGAGCTCATATTTTGAGTCATTTGACGAATATGACATCAATGTTTTCACCGCTAGCGTATCGAATCTTGGCCTGCTGTTACTTACATGGCTACTACTTCCTCATGAGCAAAGAAGCATCAAAGAACACCACAAAAACACCGTCACCACCGCGGTACAAACCAGTATCAAGGCGCTTACTTTCTCTTTAAACCATTGGACGTTAAGGTTAGTGATTCAGGCAACGCTTATCTTTGGCGCGGCAATGAGTGCTGTAGAAAACCTCTGGCAACCTTACCTATCTGAATTAATGGGAGTTCATTCCAAAGACTTAACCCTGTTTGGCATCATATCGGCACTGTACTTCTTGATGGCCGCTTTATCGTCAATCGTGTCCGTTCCACTATTAAAAGTATTTGGCGGTTCTCACAAGGCTTTAATGTTTGTCACTCGCGCACTTGCCGGCCTGTCGCTGATCTTACTTGCTAACACCAACAGCACCATGAGCTTTGCTCTACTGTATTTGACGTTTTTCTTTCTTTTCACAATGGGCAACAATTCTGAGCAGGTATTACTTAATGACAGTACTCCAAATGAGATGCGCTCAACCATTTTGTCCATCAGCTCTTTCGCCGTTACCGCTGGTGGAGTGCTAGCTTCTTTAGCTTTTGGAGTCATTTCCGAGCATTACAGTATTTCCATAAGTTGGATATTATGTGGCGCGGTACTTTTAATCTCTTCGCTGTGTTTCTTAAGTTGTCGTGAAGCCGTCAAAACTAAACCAGCATAAACAACCTCCCCCTCTAGCTCCCCCTCTAATGGAGTTCACCGGTCTCTTTAGATATACGCTCGAGGGGGAGAACATTCTTTGTCGCTCAATGTATCTCAGCGCACATGACTATCGGTATTCAGTTCCTCCCCTTTCCCGCTATCAACAAGAGATTGGAGATGTAAACCAAGGGGAGGTTAGGAGGGGATTGTAAGTCGTATCTGAGATGTATCTGCCACTTTGTTTTGTTTGCTCAACAGACACAAAAAGGCCTCGCACA
>NZ_MCYD01001204.1:0-1052 GCF_002876325.1 Vibrio sp. 10N.261.52.A1 | reverse complement strand
GGTTAAGTGTCTAATAGTTCACCTAAACATAAAAAAGAGAGCATTTCTGCTCTCTTTTTACACTAAATCTAAAGGAATTATTAGATAAACGCGTAAGCATCTGCGTACATATGGTCACGCTTTGCTTCTTTATTTTGTGTAAATAGGTCTCTTGCTGCACCTGCCATTTCAAAACGACCAGCAATATAGATATCAAAATCAGCCAGTGATTCGAAGCTTTGTGTAATAGCTTCAAGCACATTACCCGTTTGGCCATGCCAAACTTCCGGCGCCTCTTCTACTACAGGTACGAAATGTACATTGCTATGCTTTTCTGCAATATCAACAAGCTCTTCTTTCGCGTATAGCTGGCACTCGTCTTTTGCACCCCAGTAAAGGTGAATCTCTTTCTTGCTGTTTTGTGCAATGCAGTGATCCAGGATCGAACGTACATAGCTAAAGCCCGTACCACCAGCAATCAATAGTAGAGGGCGCTCGCTCTCTTCTTTAATCCACGCATCACCGTGTGGCGCATCAATCGCGATATCACCATCTTCAGCTTGTGCCTTTTTCATTGCTTCAACCACTTCTAATGCATAAGCATTGTGTTCAGCAGCACCAATGTGTAGTTCTAGTTCACCTTCATGGCGACAAGGGCTGCTCGCAATTGAAAATGGACGCTTATCTTTCTCACCCATTTCAACCATCAGGTACTGACCAGCTTTAAAGGCAACTGGTGTCTCTGGGTGAAGCAGGATTTGGTAAGTGTTACAAGCCAAAGGCTCGATAGACTTAACTTTACATTTAATAGTCATGTTCTTCCTCTCACTAACCCTTAATCGGCAAAGGTTAGAACTAAATTACTTTCTGCAAATGCTTGGCAAGCGAAAATCCAACCCTGTTGCTGCTCTTTCTCTGTAAGCATGGGTTCAAGGTGGTAACTCACTTGCCCTTCTAATTTTTTGCACATGCACATAGCACATGCGCCAACTTGGCAACGGTTAGGGAAATAGATATCGCTGTTGAGCGCAGCATCCAAGACCGTTTGCCCTTTTTCTACGGTGAAACTGATG
>NZ_MCYD01001203.1:0-2478 GCF_002876325.1 Vibrio sp. 10N.261.52.A1 | reverse complement strand
GATATATATCAATAGTAATTATATTTCATCGGACAAAGAGCCACAACAAGTCCAGAAAAAAGAAGAACTCAAAGTGAGTATTTTAGTCGCTCAACAAGAGATCAAGCGCTCTCAACCCTTGACTCCCAATTTTTACGAGAAGAAGTTTGTCCATATATCGGATTTAGACGGCTATTACTATACCTTAGAAAAAGACATTGTTGTTCAACCTGGGGCTCTTTTTAAAGAAGACATCAAAGAAGGTACTTATTTAACACAAGAGATGATTTCAAACCCAGGAGACCGAGATTATATGTATCTGTCGCTTAATGATGGCGAATTGCCTTATTTTTATGAAGTAACAGGCATCGGGGTTGTACAAACATCGACTCTTACTCCTGGCGATAAAGTGAGCTTTGTTTCTACTACATCTTCAAAATCAAACCTAGTAGAGAGTGGATATGGAGACATCGGTGATTTGGTCAGCCGAGTCATTATTAGTGGAGCGCGAGTATTACAGGTGATTAAAGGTAGCGAAGATACCGATTCACAAGATGCTGAAGATAAAAAATACAGCTTAGTTATTGCTCTAAATATGCGCAGTGTATTGAAACTCGAAATGGCTCAAAAAATTGGGGATGTAAATATCATTCCTTCAGAAATTGAAAACCGCTATTTATCTATTCGCAGTAGTGACTTATTAGAAACACAGTTTGGTGTCAGAGAACTACGTGGTAAGGACTAACATGAATTTAAACAAACAACATATAGCCTTGCTATTGTCTGCAATTCTCTCTTGCCCATTGCTCGCATCTGACTTAATGAACTTAGATCAAGGTGCGGCGAAGACCATTAATTTAAAGAGACAAATATCGACAGTATTTGTAGCGAACCAAGAGATCGCTGACTACAAAATTATTGATGAAAACAAGGTTGTCGTTTATGGCGTTGGCCAAGGCACTACTTCAGTGATTGTTTATGATCGTGGCGGAAACGAAATTTACAATGCTGAATTGGTGGTTAATCAAAGTCTAAGGCTACTAAAGCAGACGCTAATCGCACGATTCCCTGATGAAAACGTAGTGGTTTCCAATATCGGTGATCAAGTGGTACTCGATGGTATTGTTGGCAGTGAAGAGATTAAACAGAAGATCAACCGCCTTGTCGGTGAAATGCTTAATAAAGAACGTCGTCGTGCCGCTTACGAACTCAAAGATGCAGACGGTGAAGCGCTCGACGAAATAGAGTACACCGCACAATACAACTACGACCAAGTGATTAATAACTTAAAAGTGCTTACCACCGAGCAGATCAACGTAAAACTAACGGTTGCGGAAGTCTCGAGTTCATTTTTAACCGAGTTGGGTGTGACTTATAGTGACAGCGGTGAGCCAGGTACTTTTGTTAATAAGCTGCTCGACTTTACCGCTCAGGATATTGTTGCTGTTATTTCTGCGAGCGGTGATGACAAGATTGGACGCGTGCTGGCAGAGCCCAATCTATCCGTTATTTCTGGCGAACAGGCTAGCTTCCTAGCGGGTGGTGAAATCCCAATCGCGGTGCGAGACGAAGATGGCATTACCATCTCCTATAAAGAGTATGGTGTTAAATTGGCGATGGTGGCAAAGGTCACGGATACAGAGAACATCCGCTTAACCTTGATACCAGAAGTGAGCTCAATTGATGAATCAAATAAGACCACGACCGGGCTTATTTCCGTGCCTTCGTTACGTACTAGAAGAGCCCAAACTACGGTCCATTTGAAAGATGGCCAAAGCTTTGTACTCGCAGGACTGCTGACTTCAGAAGAGCGTGAATCGTTAACCAAGATTCCAATTTTGGGTGACATCCCAATCTTGGGCGCACTGTTCAGTCACACCTCTACTAACCGCTCTAAAACTGAACTCATTATCGTCGCTACGGTTAATTTAGTCGATCCAGTTGAGCAAGAGCAGGTCAAACTGCCGAGCTTTAGGCGTACCAGCGACCTTGAACGACTCCTGAGAATCGACCTTTCTGAACTTGATGAGCCAGAGCTAGAAAACACAATCAACCAAGGAGGGTTCAACTGATGAAATGGATCGCTATTACTCTACTAGTACTGCTTGCCTCTGCTTGTACGCATGTTGATAGCACGAACACCAGTGTTATTGAGCAACTAGAAGAACGCTTCGAGTTTGATACAACGATCAGCGAAGATTCAATGTCACGCTCTGTGGCTTTTATTCGAGAGCTGAATGCAAGAGAGCCTAAGTCAACGTTCTACGTCAAATACAAGCCAGATGCGAGTGAGTTCGTAGCTAAGTTTCGAGATAGGTTTAAATCGGAGTCGATCGCCAAAGACAGATATAAAGTCGAGCTTGCTGCTGATGACCAGCAGAAAAACATCCTGATCATAGGGCGATACGTTCGCATTAAAAGCAGTGATTGCGGCGTGATGGTGTTTTCGAAACGTGAGGACTACCAATTTGGCTGTAGTGTTGAGCACAACCGTAACAT
>NZ_MCYD01001202.1:0-7329 GCF_002876325.1 Vibrio sp. 10N.261.52.A1 | reverse complement strand
TAAAAAAAGCATTAAAAATCAAAGCACCAAAACAACTCATCAGACCAATACATCACCCCCCCCAAGAGTGAAACATCTTGTAACATCTAGAATTCAGTCGAAATATTTAGCTTACTAAACTAATTTCGACTTTAGATTCCGGGTAGCTACTTAGTTAGCTAATTTGGCCTTCGCGAATACAAAAAAAGGGCAACCAATCACAGATCAGTTGCCCTTTATGACGCGTCATTTCAACCTATTTGAAGCATACCTCAGCCCAACGAGCTAAGCCCGCAGTTACTGAACCAAAATAGTTGCCACTCACAATAGGCACATTCGGTACCGCTTGTTGAACCGCTTCTCGAAGGATAGGTGAACGTGCAGAACCACCCGTCATATAGATAACATCTGGTTTCTTTTCGCCTTGTTGAATGGCCTCTTTAACCAACTCAATCATCTTCGACTTTGGCGTTTCGATAGCATCGACCATCTGTTCAACTGAGATATCGACTTCTATCAACTCGGAGGCAACATTTATCGCAGCGTGATACTGAGAAGATTCTGCTAATGCAATCTTGGCTTCTTCGGCTCTACGTACGATGCCGTAACCTAAGGTATCGTGATATACCTTAAGTAAACGGTCTAGCTTCTGTGGTTCAGCAGCTTCTTTACGAAGTAACTTCAGTGCTGCAAGGTTTTCTCGAGAGTAAAAATTCTTTTGAGCTTCTACATTATTGATGGCTATTGGATTCCAAAATTGGGTCAATGGCATATCAATGCCAGAAATAGCTTTACTGCTCATACCAAAAGGTGACATCAGTTGTTTGAAAGCCAGGTAAATATCTAAGTCATTACCCCCTACCCTTTGACCACTGTGCGCTAATAAGCTCTGAGTACGATCCGCTTTCCCAGACCAACTCGGGCCCATTTCTAATAGAGAACAGTCGGTCGTACCACCACCAATATCAACAACCAGTACTGTTTGGTTTTCAGTCAGAGTGCTTTCATAGTCTAAGCCAGCAGCTACGGGTTCAAATTGAAATGCAATATCTAGGAAGCCTGCACGCTTCGCGGCGCGAGACAAGATAGCTTCAGCTTGTCTGTTTGCCTCTTCACCACCGCGACCGTGGAAGTTAATTGGTCGACCAATAACCGCTTGTTTGATTTGTTCTTGAGTAGTGAGCTCAGCTTGCTGCTTGATGTTCGCCATCATGGCGCATACTAGATCTTCAAAGAAGCTAACCTGAACGTCATGTAGCCCACTTGCGCCTAAGAAAGACTTAGGAGACTTAACATAATAAACATCACGCGGATCTTCTAAGTAGAGATCCAACGCTGCCTGGCCAAATGCCATGTCTTCTGGCACAAGGTCGATACTCTCTTCTCGGTTGTAGGCAATTGCACGTCGTAGCACTTGCTCACCAACAGCATCGCTCGGCTTGATGTTCAGGTGGCGAAATAGATGTTCAGATACACTCTCACGAGTAGGAGCAAATACAGTTGAGGGAATATAGTGGTTGCTACCTTCTAAAGGTAGCAAGCTTGGTTCTCCATTGACCATTGCAGCCACAGAACAGTTTGCTGTTCCATAATCAAATCCAATAAACATAATATCCCCCACTCAACAAAAGGGGCGAGATGCTACATGAAAAGCCTTTCAATTACGAGGTCATTTACTATTTTTCAGAGTCAATTTTTAGTGAGTTTTCTCTTAAAACAGATACAAGTGTGTTACATTTCAGCCCAAACAAATCAAGGGTCAGATAGATGAAAACACCTTGCCGAGCGGCTTGTAAAAATAATGGTGGCATGTGTAGCGGCTGCTTCAGAACCATGGACGAAATTATAGGTTGGAAAGGCTTGTCTGAGAGTGAAAGAGAGTCTGTGATGAATAACCTTAGCGGTGTTAGCTCTACCCACCAATGCCCGCAATGTAACGAGCCTGCTCAGTGCGATATTAGCGTAGGTAAAGAGACGTGCTGGTGCTTTGAGCTAGAGAAAAGAGACACGAGCTCTATACCCAAAGTTGGAGTATGTATGTGTCGTAAATGCTTGTCTGAATTGCCAATTCAGTAGCCTGTCGGTATTGAAAGATCTAAGAAATAAGCGAGATAAGCTCATCTCGCTTCATGGTCTTAATGTTTAAGTAAGTATTTACTTCACCATTGAACCCTATTTACTTGGACTTTAAGACCAACGCCGGCTGGGAGAATTCAACCCCACTCCAGCCATGAACCATAAAGTTTCGGATGTTCTGGTGATCAGTGTTCTCTGGAAAACCTAGTACATCATTACGGTAGTATTGGCCAAAGCACGCTAGTGTTTGCTCTGCTGAAAGCCCTTGATCTTGGCCGAACGCAAAAATTTTGCATGAACCGTTGTTCTTCCCTGCCTCATTCACCACATCTCCATTGCGAAATTCGCACTCAGAAAAATCATAATGAGCTTCAATTACCTGCATTGTATCTTCAAATTGAACACTTTCAGGTGATTCAGACAGGTTGTTTAACAAGGTTTCTAGTTCCATTTACTCTTTCTCCTTTGATTAGATTATGGGTAGCAGTGTAACGCGTTTTTTGCTCAGAGTAAGCCGCTGTTTGAGTGACAAACCATTTCCACTTTTTTCATTCAGATATCTTCATTTCCTTAGTGAAAGTAATGATATAGTTCTATTGGGACGTTATATTATTTTCAACATATGGTTAACATTTTCATTGAAGAACATGCATAAAGATAAAAACGTAGAACTGTTTAGATACCTGAAACCCGGTACAAAAGCAGCAGGTGTATTAGAGTTTGGCCCCGACGACTCAATTCAGATCAGTACTCTATATATTGGGCACAAAGAAGAGCAGTACCTTATCTTAGAGCTGTCACAAAAAGCGACCGAGGCACTGACGTTAAGAAAACTCATCAACGTCGATATCATCGTTCGAGCGATTACAGACACAGAACTTGGGCACATCGTCGCATTCAAAACCAATGTACTTGCTCATATCACCTCCCCTGCGCATCTTCTATTTCTTCGTCCGCCAACGAGCTTTGCAACAAAACCAATCCGCGAACACGAAAGATACAAAGTGCGCCTCAACTGCGAAGTTACCTTTGACACCTTGACGCTAAACGCTGTGTTAGTCGATTTCTCTGTTTCCGGCTGTGGTATCTACATTACACAACTATCCGATATTGATGTGGGATGGAAGGTAAAGGTGGATTCAATATTGAGTGAGCACTTAGATAGTGAATTGGTTTACAAAGGCGTGAGTAAGAAAAGACAAGGCCAAGGTTGGGTGCTAGGAATTCAATTCCCTGAACACCTAGACATGAGTGATGAGCTTAAAACATTACTGTTAGAACAAGCTTTCGTTGCTGGCTTTGTATAGTTGTTCTCGGATGTTCAGGATGCAGCTCTCGAAACCGCTCGGTGTGGCACAGCCTTGCATTCAAAGAGTTAAAGAAAAACTAGAGTCTGTTTTGATCCCAGTATGATTTTTTGAAATGGACAAAAGCTTGATGCAATGACTCTTCTTTAATCGGTTTAACAATCACATAGTTGGCACCTGCAGCCATAAAACTATCCCTTGTCGATTCTTGAGCATCTGCAGTACACGCATAAATCGGGGCTAATACACCGATTTCCTCTCGCAACTGTTGTGTCGTTTCAACGCCGCCAAGGTTAGGAAGTTGATTATCCATTAGAATGAGGTCATAAGTGGTTGCTTTTGCGAGCTCTATGGCCTCCAGACCATCTTTCGCCCAGGTCACCACCATGCCATATTTTTTACAAAAAGCCTGTGCGATGAAAGCATTGGTGTGGTTATCTTCCACCAGCAACACCTTCAAAGAGCGATCGAATAGCGCCTCAGGTTCAATACCTGTTTGCTGCTTAACATCAATTAGCGTCTTAGAGTTCAGTTCAACTGGGATTTCGATAATGAATTCCGAGCCTTGATCTTTAGCACTGCGAACCTGAATATCGCCTTCCAGCATGTCGACCAAGTTTTTAACAATGGTTAACCCTAACCCAGTCCCGCCGTACTCACGTGTTGTCGTTTCTTCGGCTTGGACAAAGGGTTCAAAAACGGCATCAATTTTACTCCCATCAATACCAATGCCGGTGTCTTTAACGCGAACGATCAAGCTGGCTTTATTCGCATTGAAGATACTTTCAAGTTCAAAGCTAACAGAGATACCACCTTGATGCGTAAATTTTAGGGCGTTACTCAACAAATTAAACATAATTTGGTTCAAACGCACTTGGTCGGTATTGATTTCAATGTCGTCAGCCAGATGATTCACGATCGTGAATGTGATCGATTTATCCTCACAAAGTGGACGGTAGATGCTGTCTAGAGTGTTAATCAACTCCGCCAAGCGGAAGTCTTTCTTTTGAATATTGAATTGCCCTTGCTCGATCTTTGAAAAATCCAAAATGTCGTTCAATACCGCTAGCAAGTGTTCTGCACTGTTACAGAGTACATCGACCTGCTCTTTATTATCTTCATTGTGCATAGAGCGTTTAAGAAGCTGAGATACACCCAAGATGCCATTGAGTGGTGTACGAATTTCGTGGCTCATCTTCGCCAAGAAATCAGCACGAACGTTCGCAAGATGCTCGGCCTCTTCTCTGGCACGATCGGCTTGTCTCTCCGCTTCAACCAACTTGGTTATGTCTTGTCCTTGTACTACGACGCCTGTGATGCCATGTTCAACCCGAATCGCCGACATATTCCAACGAAACACCTTTTCGCCAATAGGTACGTTAATGCCCGTCAACTTGGCCCCTTGAACCACCATTTGTATGTTTGGCAGCATACGATGTTCGAACTCATGTGCAACGGCACCATAATTATCATCTTCATCAAACAGCGTCATACGCGCTGCTGGATTCATTTGAATCAAGTCGCCTTTTTCAGACCAAACCAAAATAGGAGAATGAGCAAAGTTAAACAGGTCTTGGAATTTTTGATTTTGTTCAGATAGACGTTCAAAGGTATCCTCAAGAGTACAGCCTATGTGATGAAACTCGAAAATATTAGAGCCATCAAATTTGTTGTACTCTTCGCTATCACTAGCTGAGCGAGTGAAGTCCATGAGCTTATCAAGTTCAGCAGAAACTCTTCTCTGAATCCAAGAACGGGCAAAGAAAGACATGAAAACGATCACAACAATGACAACGATGATCGCACGCTCATAGTTCTCTTCTAAGGCGATGACGTTACTGTTCTTTTGAACGGCACGAATGATAAGAGGCGTTTCTACCGCGTTGATTTTAATCGTGGTGATAGTGACAAAATGACGAGGTAATTGCTCGTAGATTCTGTAATTGAGGATGTCTGTTATCGAGTAACTTTCATCACCACTGAAGGTTGAAGTGACAGGCGTACCGTGCGCTTCAATCACGATATTTTCGCAGTTACTGCCCTGCTGGATAGACTCTGCGAGAGAAAAATTATTATCAAGGACAATGGCTATATACAGCTGTCCGAGTACTTCGCCCGTTTTACTGTCAACAATCGGAGTACGACGAGCTAACAAGTGACGCTTACCTATGTCCGTCATCAATTGAATAAAGTGCCAATTGCTACTGAACGAAACCTCTTCAGAAATATGCTTCAGGCTTTTGTCATCCAAGCCATAAAACTGACCGTTACCGTCCTCCCACGCTAAACCGTCATGAGTAGAGACAAAGCGAAGATCTGGCGCATGATCCGGTTCACGCTGGTCGACACCAAAGAAAAAGTAGCTAAGTACCTCTTCGTCATTGGTCTTAAAATACTCACGTAGCGTATCACTGTGCGAGCTACTATCTTGGTGAATTTGCAACACAGACAAACGGTAATCAAACATATTCTGGATCAAGCTAGAGGTTTGCTTAACCGTTCTATTGGTCTCTTGTTTTACAATACTACTACTGGTCTCGTAGTTATGAATAAGCACGCCAAGCGCCATCACCCCGATCACTAAAATAATGATACGTGTAATTAATTTGGCTAGGGTGTTCCTTGGAGTATTGGCGTAGCTTTTCTTCATTATTGACCTGAGTATCTAAATGCTCGCTGTTTCAGTTCAGAAATGCGTTCTGGGGAGTCTTCTTTAGTCACGATTTCAAAATCACCAGAGTAAACAGTAGGAACGGCTTCCCCGGCAAGGTCCCACTTAATAGCCTCTGCCATTGCGATACCCGTATCATCGTTCATACGCATCACAGTGACATCAAGTTCACCTCTTTCAATCGCTTCAAGTTCAGCAGAGCCACCGCCCCAGCCATTAACTAAGATATCTCGACCCGATTCTCGAATCGCATCCACCGCACCTAAAGCGACATCGGTTGCACATGCATAAATAAAGTCTAGGTCTTTATCGTTCTCTATGCTGATTTTAGCCGCTCGGTAACCACTCTCTTTGTCCGATCTTGTGTAAAAAGAGGATTTTAAATCAAAGTTCGTATCACTGTTTACATCGTGAATGAAGGTATCACCACGGGCATCACTAATATAACCTTCTGAGCGGTACAGAACCGAGTATTTGCTGTTGGGTTTGCTGACTTCTTTGAAGTAATTCGCTAATTTTAAACTGCCCGTTGCATGGTCAAAACCAACATACATGAAGGGTTGTCTATCAGCCCATGCTCGGACTGGCGTAGTGATGTTCTGCAGAATAAGTTTGGTATCAGTAGAGCTCAATACGTGCTCAATAAATTTACGATGGCGCGTCGTGTCCAGCGTAAAGATCAAATAATCGGTTTTATTTTCTATCGCTTCTTGTAACGAGATACTTTGCTGCGCGAGATCCGCGTTCACTCTCGTAAACACTTGGTTAATTTGATAATTAATTCTCAGTTTATCAAGTCGCTTTTCAAAAGCTTGGATGTTACGAACCCAATAATCAGAGATTTGTTGGCCCGGATACACGACAGAAATCGTTATCGGTTCATCCTGGACTCGTTTCAGTGGAACGGGGTGGTTTTGCACAGCCTGGACCATTTTATCGGTTAAGGCTTTTTGTTCAGGAAAGTTAGAAAGGTAATCTTGGTACTCCCAATATCCGTTAAGGACATGGGTTCCGTGGGAGAGAGCGGACGCAGAAAATACGGCTAGTCCAAACAACATCAATAAACGTTTCATATTTTTCTCGTTTTATATGAGCTACTTTGGCTCATTTTTTAACCTAGCATGACACCATCTCTTTGAATGGCTGAAAGATATTATGTAGGACAACGAGGATAAATGATAGCGGCTAGAGCTAATTAGAACGACATTCTAAATGAGTGATATATCAAATGAGAGCGGTAACAGAAAAACTTTAGTGTCACGTGGCTAAACACGCAATCCTAACTTTATATTTTTC
>NZ_MCYD01001201.1:0-418 GCF_002876325.1 Vibrio sp. 10N.261.52.A1 | reverse complement strand
GGCTCTGTGATGGCAGACAAAGTGAATTGGAATAGTGAAGCTTCACCTACCTTGTCGTTGAGAGGCTGTGTCTTTGATTTTGACAGCGAAGTTACTACGACTAATGCCCAATAACTTCGCGGCTTTTGTTTGATTGCCACGAGTATGCACAATTACGGCTTTAAAAACTTCATCTTTGACCATCGCCATGACCCAGGAAACGTCGGTATTTTGGGCTTTATCGAGCAACATCGGTTCAAGGTAGGTTTGTAAGTGTTTCTGGATAGCCTTGTGGCTAATGATTTTATTATCTTTGTTCATTGAGTGGGAGTGAGACTGATGAAAGACTAAATTATCACCCATCACTATTGACAGATCAATCATCAAAGCTCGAGATATGGTGTAACCGATTCGTGCAAAAGCAACTAGATAGAGTTTA
>NZ_MCYD01001200.1:0-249 GCF_002876325.1 Vibrio sp. 10N.261.52.A1 | reverse complement strand
CTAAGTAGGATACACTCACCTACTCACCTTCGCGCTGAGCATTCATCTTCTTAACGACACGTACAACGGTTCTCGCTTAGACGCCTATCATTTTGGCTGTCTCGTTGATGCTCATCTGGTTACCCACTCTAAGCTTGTAGATTTTTTCATGCAGCTCTAGGTCAGGCTTTCTTCCTTGATACTTCCCTTCTTTCTTGGCCTTCTCGATGCCTTGTTTTTGGCGTCGGCGTCTATCTTCATAATCTTTTC
>NZ_MCYD01001199.1:0-1260 GCF_002876325.1 Vibrio sp. 10N.261.52.A1 | reverse complement strand
GAGGTTGCTTGAGCGTACGTGTTTAATGTTGACGCATTGTAGATCGCTTGTATCCCTGACGCGATTTTACGGAAAGACAGCCAATGAAAGTTCAGTCCCTTCTTTGTTTGGCGTTTTCGTGTCGCGAGGATCAATTCACTGATGTTGGGGTAACGCACGACTTTTAAGTCATTAAAGAAACGAATGGTAAACTGTTTGTATGAAGGGGCACTGCGTATCGTCCCTTCGTCTTTGTCGACACACACATTGATCCGCTCACTGTGATAATAGCCAGCACGCTTCAAATACTTCATCACTTTCGCAAAGGATTTGGGCGAAATATACTCGCCAAAGCGCAACGCATACTCTTCTTGAAGCTGATCGTAGCTGATGGGCTTCAACCCCGCTTCGGTGGGCAAACCAACGCGCCCGCCAATGAGGTCGGTGTTCGGCAACATGCACGCTAATACTTTCGCAATTAAGGTGCGACTCAGCACATTATTTATCGCTTCACCGCCCCATGCATTGAGCGACGGGAAGCGATTGGGGTTAGTAATGAATTCTTCGAACGCTTTGAAGATCCGCCCGTATTCTGGCGGTAGGATTTCTACCTTACCGCTTCGAAATAACCGGCGAGACTTGAGTCCGATCTCAAAAGGTGTCTTAGGGTTCCGCGCGTTCTCTTCTGCAACGACACGATGATGCAATTCGATTAACTCCCATTTCCGATCCTTACGCTTACGGCGATACTCCGCATCGTAACTCGATTTATCGGAGGGGGTAGGGGAGGAGTCGTGTCCAGGCGTCTTCATAACACTTACCGTCCACGTTTAAAACACACAGCACTTCATCCCGAGGGACAAACAAGCGGTGTGATTGAGAATGTGTCGTTGATTGGGCTGTAGCCCGTGCCATGGTTGAGTCATATTCTGAGGTCCGTAAGTTTTTTGGGCTGTTTGAATTGGTCCTCCAAACGGTGAAATTTCACGCTATCTCAACCGAAAAAAGAAATCAAATGCAACTATTTTAGACACAAAAAAGCCGTCTACTTACGGGAAGACGGCTTTTTTGCGAGTGCTATATAGTCAGAGTACCACCTCTAACACACTCTAAATCCTAGAAAAAACACACGACATTGGCCACTACAGGTTAGCGAGCAATGTCGTGTGTTTTAACCTTATAGACCTTGGGCAAGTATAGCGTGCCAGCGCTTGAGATTTCAATCTCGAGGCCTTTCACGCCCCTGTCAGTGGTTAATCGTTAACATAATGTAAATAATAC
>NZ_MCYD01001198.1:0-4631 GCF_002876325.1 Vibrio sp. 10N.261.52.A1 | reverse complement strand
ACCATAACCGTCAAATTCATCTGAATTAAACGTTTTCTAAGCAGCTATTTTTTACTTAATGAGCTTCCAGCTATTTAAATAATGCTAAAACAGCTAATAATGAGAATTGGGCTCAACTCACTGTCGAGCCCAGCAATGTTTATATGATTCCTAAAGTTTTCGTTCTAAACTCCAAAGTAAAAGTTAAAAACGATGTTGATATTGAACACCAAGTAAAACAGCGTCAGCGCTCACATCTGCAGTTATATTGGAACTCGTTCCTGGAATCGTCGTCAGGCTTTCGTCAATATTTTGTGATTCTCCGATAATAAAACCGATACCTACATCCACAGAGTTGTCTTCAGTGAAGTGGTATGTTCCACCAACAGTCACCCAGTGGCGGTTTACATCAGGTATCGATAAAGAGGTTAGCTCGTCGGTTGGAGAGATGTCGTACATATAACCCGCTCGTAGCACGACGTCTTTCGACATTGTGTAAGTACCACCCACCGAGACATGCCCTGCATCCTTCCATTGATACTCTTTAATTGAGTCGTCATAAGAGTCTGAAGTCAGTGAATCAAACTCAGACCAATTCACCCATTGCAGGCTGTAATGGAATGCCCATTGCTCGTTAAGTTGATGCCAACCAGAAAACTCCAATGTATCTGGCAGAGGCACATTCATCTTATCGGCAGGAACTCTACCTTTCGTAATATCCCCTTCAACTTCGATATTCGGGCTATATCGATAAGTAATACCAAACCTGTTGTTTTCATTAACTTGGTAAGTAGCACCTATATTGGCGCCCAATCCAAATCCATCAGCATCAACGTCTAGCAGGTTTTTCCTGTGAATTTCGCCTTCCCCGTAGATGACATCGAGCCCAGCACCTAAATTGATCTTATCAGAGAGCTCATAAGCGACAGCAAAGCCGACATTGATACTTGAGAGTGCCGTTTTCCCACCAAACTCATCCGCTTCGAACGAATCATCAAATTCCACATCGGTACCGAAGTTAGAATGTACGGTGGCACCTAAGGTAAATTTAGAGCCTTGAATCGGATGAACATAGTGAAGGTTTGGAACCAATGTTCCCGCATCTAGAGATTGATCATCGAGTGTGTCTGTATTGCCTATCATCGGCGTGTAACTCACATTAGAAACATCGATACCACTATCCATATAAATGGCACCCACAGAAAGCATAGGTTGTTCGATATATGCCATTGTAGCGCTGTTCTTAGCAACAATCGCAGCACTGTCGGCCATTACAGCGTCACCGGCAAACGCACGACCTAAACCCGTTGCAGACTGCGCGTTAAGTTGAAATCCAGCCGCATTGGTCAAGCAAGGAGCAAGGGCAGCTACGGTGCCCAATAAAAGTTTATTCTTCATTTTGAGGCACCTCTGTTTCGATATGATCTTCGTTATTGATAACGACAACTGCTCCGTCACTCATTACCATTGAGGCAACTGCGACTTGCTGAGTGTCGACAGCTTCACGCACGTCAGACATATTTTCGCCTGGCGTTCCTGGTAAGCCGCTCTCGTCCATCGGCCCCTCATAAGGGAACAAATAGGTTCCATGTCCGCCGGTGGTTGTTCTTACCGCTCCACGTTTTTGTTCCATATTTTCTGATGTGCCTGTTATTGGGTCTAAGCCAAGCGCAGCAATCAGCGGCTCAGTTCCTGTTCGAATATTATCCGGGGCTGTATTTGGAATAACGCTATCAGGAACATAATCAACTCCTACGTCGCAGGTTTCGCCACAGTCTCCAACCGCTGCTAACAAAAGAGTTGGTTGCTGCGCTGTAACTTGACGTGAGATGAAACTCGCCGGGTCCGCACTATCAATTGTTGTCTGAACACCCTGCTTAAGGTCGGTGACCACTAAGTTGAAAATGTCACCTTCTAACTGGCTCACAAAGAGTGCGTTATCTGTAGACTGTGCAACAAACTCGCGTAGCGCTTCGATACACTCTTGATTCGTCGCTTCCGCGGTGCAGATATCGGGTATGACTGTTTCTGCGATACTGCGCTGAACATCTGGGGATTTCTTAACCCCTTCAGACATCTCTGGACCTAAAGTTTGAGAAGACAAAACCAGATTAGTGAGCCCTTGCCCAGGGACAACAAAGTTCACCGTGTTAAATTCAAAATTTGAATTAGTATCCGAGTGAAAATCAGGGCTTGCTTGGCTAAACTCACTCACCATCACCGACATAATTCCACCCAGCGATTGTCCGATTAAATGAACGTTATTGTTGTCAACCCAACCTTCTTGGCTCAACGCATAGCGTAAACCCAGAAAATCTGAAACCGACTGCTGGAGGTTAGAACGAAGTGCTAATGGGGAATCAATATTGATGAAGAAAGCTTTGTCTGCTCGAGCACTAATCTCTACACCTTTCTCTGGCCCCTCACCATCTGGATCAGTATTGTCATAGCGCATTCGTTCCCCGTGATATGGCATATCAATCGCAACCACGGCATAACCTTTCTTTGTATACTCGGCAGCCATCAATGAAGCTGTGCCACGCTCCGCGGTTACACCGTGGATGAATATCGCAGTAGGGAAACCAATTTGTGTATCTTTCGGCCTAGGTGTATCAGCGTAATCAGGTAAGTAGATGTCAGCAGTTATATCGAGGAATTCGACTACTTTTGGCTCTGGCATCTCGGCAGTTGGGAAGCCGCCCTCTTGATTAGTAATCCATTCATATAAAGGAGGACAGTTTTCTTTTGGCTCAAACTCATCAACGAGACACTCGGATTCTCGAGCTTGAGTAAAAGGTAGATACGACGGAATTCTTAACTTCTTAGAATATTGATTGTAATCCCCGTTAAACTCTCGAACCGTTTCATAACCATCTAAGAATCGAGTATTAAACTTAACGTGATTATCCCTCATCGCATCTAGCGACGAATATGAGCTCTGCGTTTTAAATTGAGCAGCATATACAGGAACACCCTTCTCTGGATAAAGAGTATAATATGAGTCAATAGCATTTAGTACCTGCTCTTGAATATTCTCCTCTTTATTGCTTTGTAGCGGCACATCTGAATATATCAATTCATCAAAACTAGAGTCTGCTTTTAAAGGCTCATCGAATTCAGTTTTTACCCTATCGGTGACAACAATAGAATAAGTCGTCCCCGCTTTTAACCCAGATTCACATTGAATTTTAATATTCGAACCATCGGCGGATATTTGGGTACCCACTTCCTCACCTGTTTCCCCATCAATTAATACAACATTCCCCGCTAAGGTTTCATTATTCAGTGGAAAACGCTTATCAGAATTAATGCTTTGTAATGGAATTAAAATAGGCTCCGCACAAAGTCCCCAGCCGTCTAAAGCCGCGTATGAGTTATTGTAATCCTGATAGTAGGCATCATTCATCGATGACATCGCGGCAGCGGGCTCGCCGACTCCGGTAATGGTGCCATCGTCGTCGTACCCATATCCGTCGTTCGGTTTTGGTAGTTCATTAATGTTGTAAGGAACCAATACTGAAACGGGTTCTTGAGTCGAGTCTTCAGACTGACAGCCGAGTAAGGCAAGCGTAATTAGTCCACATAAATATGGCTTATTGAATTCTTTCAAAACAGCTCCTTCGTAGCTTTAGCATTAAACTGGTGTGGTCATGCGATTTATCATTATTAGAGTTGCCATTTGAGTCAGAGATAGACTCGATTTGTTTCAGAGAGCAGGCAACACGAAGTTGGAATGACACATTGATAGAACTACGTAGAAATTGGAGCACTTAACCCACACCCACTAAATCAGCGTCACATGCTAATGATCCAATAGCTGCTAATACCAAGCACCTTAAACCACATTAAACAACCTCAAAAAGGTATATAAGGAAATCTAATTAAGCCGATAAGAATTTAAAATTCAATCACTTAAACCTCAAAGACAACAAATTCAGCAAGTTTATATTTGTAACAGTATTTGTTATATTTAGGTTAGAACGCTTATAACAATGAGAACCCAAATGTCTGCTGAATTTATTATCAATGATGATATACAGGTCAATTTAGAAGAGAGTGAAATCCATCACTTTAAGACAGGACGTACATACCCGATTGGTTCTAATGAATCAGAGCTCCTTAAATTTTTCATCTCAAAACCTAACGAGGTGATCACACGACAAGTCCTGATTGAACAAGTTTGGGTGTCTAAAGGGATTTACGTTGAAGATGGAAGCCTGATGCAAACCATCTCAATCTGTAGGAAAGCACTAGAAGATAAGAGTGGAATGATCATTGTCACTGAACGTGGCAAAGGATATCGATTTGCAGGTCAAGTGACGCAAGATAAAGAAGGGGCACTTCGTAAGATTCAAGCGCAAGCAAAGCAAGATTCGCAACAAACATTAGAGGTGGTTCCGAAAGAAGAAGCGGCACAAGAAACCACAACTCCTGCGAAAAAGAGCAGTAATGTGTTGACGTTATTTGGCGTATTTACCCTTGTAGCCGTGCTCTCCCATTATCTATTTTCGTACTTAGATAGAAATACCTTGGCTGAAAGCCTAACAGGAGAGCATTTTATTTCCTGTAAGATAGAAACCGATGAATTTACTTTTAACGAGCTCTACAACGTTACTCTTTATGAATATAAAGATCGAAAAATCATTATCGAT
>NZ_MCYD01001197.1:0-3407 GCF_002876325.1 Vibrio sp. 10N.261.52.A1 | reverse complement strand
AAAAATAAGCTAGCCGAGTCCCCGCCGATCCAAGGAGTTCCATCAAACTACTGGGAACTTGCTAGATACGGTATGTACCTAGTAAATCATGGTAAAAATGGCACCTCTAGAAAAGTATTTCGAAACGCTCTCTATAAAAGCGCAGGGAAGTCTGGCACGAGCCAGGTCTTCGGGTTGGCAGAAAACGAAGAGTACGATGCTGATAATACTCCCGAACATCTAAGAGATTTAGCGTTGTTTACTGGCTTTGCCCCTTATGAAGAGCCGGAGATCGTAGTAACAGTAATCCTCGAAAATGCCGGTGGCGGTTCTTTCAATAGTGCGCCCATCGTTAAGAAAATCTTTGACCAAGTATTAATCAAATAAAACAAGTAAAATTAAAACGATAATCTAACTTAGGCGACAACACGTAACTAGGCTACTACCAGTCCCTGCTCTGGTAATAGTGTATTGCACATAAATTTTTGGATTAGAATATTCTTAAAACATAGATATCGTGCGAAAGGTTTCCGTAGACCAACGAGCTTGAAACTAAGCCCACTCACTGATCTTGCTCCATTTAGATTAACATTGAGTGTCAATTGATTAACGAAGCAAGCTCAGGAGCCATCTTGCTTGGGATAAACTCTGTTAACTCGTAATCGGCAAGGTTGTAAATGATAAAAGGGTCATGATTTAATATACCTTCTAGTGCAGTGCGGTCCTTCGCCTGTGCAAGGATAACCCCACCAGTACGAGGCACTTTCCTGCCGGAAGCAATAAAAATACCCAGCTCGTAATATTTATTCAGATAATCAATATGATCCTCAAGATACTTATCAACTTCTGATAATTTACCAATGTAATTTAAAGATACAATAAACATGATGGCTCCTCGTTCAGGTTACTGTATAGCTTCATAGGCAATTTTTTAAGTATTCACTTTTCACTCTCCGTCTTAGAGTGTTTCAACCCATTGTTCAGCTAAATCTTTTAAAGGATGAAGGGATGAGATGATTTGCTTTCCTAAATCCGTAGGTTGATACCCCCCCTCTCCGCGTTCAAGTAACTTTGCCTGTCTTAAGTCTTTAATTCTTGAATTTAAAACGGCAGGAGAAATTGATTCACAGCGACCCTGCAATTCACGGAATGTACAGGGACCACCTGAACATAGCTGCCAAAGAACTCCCATAGCCCAACGTCTCCCCAGCAAGTCAAATAATGCCATGATAGGGATTCCTGACTCTGAGCCGCGAACTGGCTTACCGAGACAACTAAAATGAGTCATTGAGATTCCTCCGCTATCAAAAACGTGTCTGAGTATAATCGGATATAATTTAACTTGCTATGTTTTTAATAGCAAAAAAATGACGCCTTGATTGAGGTAATTACCTTCAAAGCTTTAGCAAATGAATCTCTCCTCTAACTTATTGAGAGTCAGTTGAATTTATATGCTCAGGATTGCATAATACCCAACATAGAAACAAAGATTATTTAACAAGTTATTGTTATATGTTTTCTGAGAAATAAAAGTTGAATTAACCACAACTCTGAAGAGTGCAAAATTCTATCAGCCAATGACATATATAGCGCATAACACCTAGCATTCGACACATACGAACTTATCTTTTAGGTTACTTAAATCATGAAAAAACAATTATTAACACTCACCCTAGTTGCCACAACGGTTGGAGCCATTTCTGGTACAGCACAAGCTTGTACACGAGCTTTGTACCACTCGGATACTTTAGATACGACGATGGTCACACGTTCAATGGACTGGGAAGGTTACGATCAAGGTGTTGTGCGCGGTGTACCGAGAGGAACTGTCCTTGATACACGAGCACCCACGGTATACGGTGTCGACCTCAACAAATCAGGGGGAGCCCATCAAGTTTACAAGTCAAAACATGCCATGATTGAGATTGCAAGCTTCGACGCAGAGTTTGTCACAGAAGCAATCAACGAACATGGTGTTCTTGGTCAAATTCATTATCTCAATACAGACTGGCAAGATGAAAAAGCGCGAGTAAAAGGTAATCAAGACATCGATGGTCAGCGATTCGTGCAATACGTTATTGCGAATGCAAAAAGCCTTGATGAAGTAGAATCTATTATCAATAACACAAACATCCGTGACCAAAAACTTGGTGGCGTACCTGGTCTGTATGATGCGAATACAACTGTAAACCACTTCTTGGCTCACTTCATTTTTGCTGATAACTCTGGTGAGACTGTCCTTGTTGAAATGGTAAATGGTGAAAAGAAACTCTACCGAGGAACAGGTTCTTTAGATGTCATTTCAAACAACCCAACGTTTGATACTATGACAGAAATGGACAGAGAATTATTAAGTGAAAAGCGCTTCCCAACGGCTTCAATCAACTCTATAGATCGTCGTTATCGTGCTCAATATGCTCTTAAGGAAGTAAAAGCGTATGAAGAGCGTTTTGGTATCCGCGACAACAAACAATTAAGTAATATTATTGAAGGTGTTGCTCATGAGATGCGTAGCGGGTATACAAAATGGGACGTCGCCTATGACGCGAACTTTCCAACTTTATGGGTTTCGCAAGTAGACTTAAAGAATAAAACACTCAAGCTAGACCGATGGGACACAGATCAAGTTGAGACATACGATTTCTCGATGTTTGATGTCAATGGTAAACAAGTGGTTGAATTGGGGCGTAACACGAACAAACGAGAATCTCAGCCTTGTACAAACATTAATAAAAACCAACCATTCTGTGCCATATAACTTTGACTACGCCACACTTAGCAAGGCTTCAAGCTTCAGAAGAACGTGGGTGCCTATCAAAGATTAGGGCGTGATTTAGCTTAGAGGTTAGTTCGAACTGGGCCAAAGTCGGTGAAGAGATTGTGAGTACGTAAAGCACTCAACCGATAAGAGCAAGGCACTTTCCTGCTAGGAAAGTGCCTTATTTTAATCTTGCTTTGACTATTAAAATCAAACACCTTACCTAAAACTCTCACAAGATAAGTTTCATAGATAAAGCAGGTATAAACCATGTGCAGCCAGAGTGGTTAGAAGCAAAACAACCGTCTTTTCTCGGTTAATCAAAGATTTCGCTAACCCTATTAATCAGGCATCACCACAATACCCATAGTTTCAAGCAGTTGCTCTTGTTGCCAAGCGACAATTTTAATGCCCGATGTGTCGACCTTACGAGGATCTAACCCCTCCAATTCAGCGTGGCACAAGTTTGCTCCCTGCATACTGAACTGTCCCCATACATCTTCAGAGAATACGCCTCGGCTCAGATCCGACTCCTTTAATGACGCTCCTGCAAGGTAAGTTCCTATCCAACGGTTCTCAAACAGCTCACATTTTTCTAAACAAGCCTGTTCAAAGTTAGCATACGACAAGTTACAGCCTGTGATATACGCTGAGCAAAAGTACATACTAT
>NZ_MCYD01001196.1:0-2629 GCF_002876325.1 Vibrio sp. 10N.261.52.A1 | reverse complement strand
ATGGTGATGAAGCGGATGCCATTCTCATCATGCATAGCCCCTCAGCCATCGCACATTCTGCTCAAACCGCAGAGCGCATTATCGACGCGATTAAAAAGCACCCTCGCCACAAGCGATTCAATGTTCTTACGAATTGGTCTGGTGAACTGACGGCAAGGCCTGCTAGAAAGTTGTTCACAGAGGCTGGTATTCCAACCTATCGAACGCCAGAAAGCTCAGTAGTCGCATTCATGCACTTGGTCGAGTACCGACGCAACCAACGTCAGCTTATGGAGACGCCAACTACGGCTGAGAAAGTCCATATTGAAGACTTAGCGGATGCGAGAAATTGGATAGAACGCCAGCTACTGGATAAAGATACAGTTAGCCTCGATACCCATCAAAACAGTCAGTTTTTCAAACACTTCAATTTGGATGTGTTACCTACTTGGATCGCTTCTGACCCCAGTGAAGCGGTGCATATTGCAGAAACCATTGGATACCCTGTCGCAGTTAAACTCCGTTCACCAGACATTGCGCACAAGTCTGACGTTCAAGGTGTGATGCTCAATTTAAGACACAGTAATGAGGTCGCGAATGCGGCACAAGCGATTTTGGATCGCTCTCAGTTATCATTCCCAACAGCGCATATTCATGGTCTGTTAGTTCAAGGTATGGCGAAACTGGCTGGCGGACAAGAGCTTCGCGTGAAAGTTATAACCGATGAAACATTCGGCCCTATTATTCTACTCGGTCAAGGCGGTTCCGAATGGGATGAGTCGATTGATGCGGCAGCTGCTTTCCCTCCGCTTAACATGACGCTGGCTCGTTACTTGATCATTCGAGCGATAAAGAGTGGCAAGATTCGCTTACAAAAGCTCCCTAATCCTATTGATGTAGAAGGCTTGTCTGAGTTGCTGGTTCGTATTTCTCAAATGGTTGTTGATTGCCCTGAAATATACGACCTGGATATACATCCAGTGCTTGCGAATGGCGATAAGTTCACGATATTGGATGCCGATATCATATTGAAAGCTTACGAGGGAGATCCGCAGGAAAGGCTAGCGATTCGTCCTTACCCTGTTGAGCTTGAAGAACGTATCCAGTTAAAAGATGGTACAGAAGTGTTGCTACGCCCTATTCTTCCTGAAGATGAACCACTTCATGCCGAATTCATTAATCGAGTCTCTAAAGAGGATCTCTACAAACGCTTCTTTAGTGATGTGGGTGAATTCAATCATGAAGCACTAGCTAATTTTACTCAGATTGATTTCGATAGAGAGATTGCTTTTGTTGTGGTGCGTGAAGAACAAGGTGTACCTGCAATCATTGGCGTGTCTCGGGCTCTGATCAACCCAGAGAATACGGATGCCGAATTCGCGATATTGATTCGCTCTGATCTTAAAGGCGTTGGTTTAGGTCGAATTCTAATGACTAAGGTTATTGATTACTGCCGTGCCAAGCAGACTAAACAGATGTCGGGAATGACGATGCCAACTAATAGAGGAATGCTGACACTAGCTCAAAAACTTGGTTTCAAGCTAGATATCTGTTTTGAAGACGGCACAGCAGATATGGTACTTCCGTTACTTGAGTGACCATGTTTTTTTAAGGTGTTGGATGCACCATGATTTGGCGTCTCCCATTTTATTGCGTCGCCAAGCTATAACGATGTCAATTGGCTGGGGTTCAGTACCTGCGATTTGCTTTAAGGCACCAGATTCAATTAATGGGCTAGCAACGCTACAAGGTAATGTGCCAATACCTAACCCGCTGGTTAATGCTTCGACTTTTGCCGGAAAGCTCGTCACCGTTAAACGCGGCTGCTTTTCTAATATATTGATGCTTAATGCTGGCTGGTCACGTGCCGTATCTGCGATTGCAATCACCCTGTAACTTTCCCTAGCCTTTTGATCAAAATCGCCAGAGCGCTTGTGAACGTAGTGATTTGATGCTGCGACCCAAACCATTTCCATTTTACCAATCACGTCACTTTTTAAGTCATTAGGGATTGTGTCGACTTTCGGGCAAACAAGAAGGTCGGCGCGGCCATCTGACAATGATTCCCAACACCCCGCTAAGATCTCCTCTTGTAAACGAACACGCGTTTTACTGATTTTTCCTAGTTCATCGACAAGTGGGAAAAAATTAGCAATTGGGATAATACCATCAAAAGCGATGGTTAAATCCAACTCCCATCCATTAGCTAAAATGCTGGCTTCGTTGACGAGCCTTTCTGTCGCACCAAGAATCACCCTACCTTGCTCAAGTATCAATTGCCCTGCTTCCGTGAAGTTTGCACGGTGCCCTGAACGGTCAAAAATCATGATATCTAAGTCTTGTTCTAGCTTTTGAATTTGGTAGCTGAGTGACGAAGGCGCACGGTCCATTTCATTGGCCGCAGCAGCGAAACTTCCACGTCTGTCGATGGCGTCTAGGATGTGTAACGCTTCAAGTGTTATTGGGCTATGCATCAGTTTCCTACTTTATAAATGAGAGGTTAATCACAAAAATGGAAGCATTCACCAGATAAATGGAACCATTAAAGGTCTTTTAATACAATGAGTTATAAGGTTTAAGTGAGCTTTTAATGACAAAAATACAAATAAATTGAAATGCAAATAATAGTAATTATCATTTAGATCCAATA
>NZ_MCYD01001195.1:0-3947 GCF_002876325.1 Vibrio sp. 10N.261.52.A1 | reverse complement strand
TGATTTCCGGAGGGTTAATCTTTACTTCAGGCCAGTTACCGTTAAGCCCTCAGACAGGGCTTCTGGTTAAAAGTGATATTGAAAAACAGACAAAACAATGTCTGGAGAATATGAAAGCCATCTTATCGCATGCAGATGTCGACATGTCAGGTGTGGTAAAAACTACAATTTACCTTACTGATATGGTGAGCTTCCCTATAGTGAATGAAATCTATAATGATTTTTTCATCAAGAACGGGGCCAATTACTTTCCAGCAAGAACCTGTGTCGAAGTGTCTAAACTACCCCTCAATGCTTTAGTGGAAATTGAGGCCATTGCAGTAGTGAATTAACCTTTTGTCTCACATTCCCTAGAGATAGAGCCTTGACGACTTTTGCCAAGGCTTTTTGGTTCAAGTGGGTCTGGAGGGCCGAATAGCTGTACTCTGGGCTATTCATGTTTAGAGCGTTTTAAAATGTCCAATCCAGCAAGAAAATCATAGTTGTTGACTGCTTTTATTAACGCATTAAATTCTGAGTCGGAAAGACCTAAAGATGCACCAGATTCAAAGTGAGCTAACTTATCAAGTACAGCGGTATCATTATTGAACATTAGCTCGGTAACAGCATCATATACTTCTAACGAAAAGGGCTGTGTTTGCTTTGTTTCTATGATTTTTGAAACTGCGACGTTATCTAAGATATCTCGACAAACGGTTTTTAATGCTCGACTAAAGTCGTGTAATTTGGCTCTGTATTCGATGTTATCTTGGTGGTTTTCTAAGCTCGCACATCGCTTTTGAATAGACTCTAGACCCAAACTACCGCTAAGTCCTTTTAAGGTATGCAATGACTGTTGTAAGTCTTCCGAACGAAGGTGAGTTAAATCTTCGTTTTTGTATTGCTTTGCAAATTTCTTTAATAAAGACAAATACAAAGAGTCACTGCCATCACTAACCTTCAACCCACTGTTTATATTCAAGCCTGCCACTTTACTAAGGCGCTCTAACTCACAAGGTATACCCTGGTTGTGGTTTATCGAAGGTTGTGGGTTGGGTATGTAGCGACCCAAAATACCGTTTAACTCCCCTATATCAATAGGTTTGTGCAAGACACTATTCATACCGGCATTTAGCGCTTTAACTTCATCACTTTTTAGTATGTTTGCGGTTAAAGCAACAATGGGTAACTCAGAGAGCTCCAAGACGTTACGTATGTATTGTGTCGCTTGATAACCATCCATTATAGGCATTTGGCAATCCATTAATACGATGTCAAAGGTTTTGGTTTGAACTAAATCAACCGCTTCTTTACCGTTGTGAGCAATGGTCACTCGCAGACCTCTCCTTATCAGTAGGTCCTGTATTAATTCTTGATTAAGTGAATTATCTTCTACAACTAACACATGCTTATCTTCCCAGCTGGGCTTATGGTGCTCCGAAAATAAGAGGGGTTCCTTATCGTTTTGACTAAATATTGTAGCTAATGTTTTTAAAAGAGCGGTATTAGTAAATGGTTTGAGCAGCCAATCATCACAATGAAATTGAAGAACTTCAAAATGCTCATTTAAGTTTTTCATTGATCTATTCGTCACCAAAATAACTTTTACATGCTCCATGCCTAGATCACTTAGTTGTTTAAATTGTGAGACTAAGTCGGCTTCAGATGATGATGGTGATAGTGAGAATATGAGTAACTCTGGCCGCTTATGACCTGAAGTGATGATAGCTTCAACGTCAGAAAAGCTTTTATGCGGGAGAGTTAACTGGCGGCATTGGCGTTCGATAGCTAGCCGAGATTCTTTACACGAGTCGAGAATAAAAACTGATTTAGGGAGATTTATGTGAGGGCGGTTGATTGTATCGTTTTTCGTCAGTTGCAAAGGTAGTGAGACTGAAAAAGTCGTTCCTTCTCCCAAAGTGCTTTCTACACCTATGGTCCCATTCATTTGTTTTACAATGTTTTTTGTTATTGCTAAACCTAAACCGGTTCCACCATATTGGCGTGTCGTTGAGGCGTCAGCCTGAGTGAAGGACTTAAATAACTTATTAATTTGAGACTGTTTCATCCCAATTCCTTCGTCTTTTACCTCACAATTGAGCATGATCGATTTTGGTGTCTTGTTGGATACTTTTATGCTGAGGCGGACTTTCCCTTTCTCAGTAAACTTAACAGCATTAAATCCCAAATTCAGTAAGACTTGCTTAACTCTGAAAGCGTCACCGAGTAAATATTGGGGTACATCATCATCGACCAGAAGAAGTAAATCGATAGCCTTATCTTGAGCTTTCATGCATAACGTATCGAGAACATCTTCAATAAGCTCATCCAATATGAATGGCGCGTTTTCTAATTTGAGCTTTCCAGCTTCGATTTTTGAAAAATCTAACAAATCATTAAGAAGGTAAAGTAATGACTTAGCAGATAAATTTACTTTCTTAATATAGTTCCGCTGGTATTTCTCTAGACTTGACTCGAGCACTAAGTGGGTTAGGCCAATAATGGCATTCATAGGTGTGCGAATTTCATGGCTCATGTTAGCTAAAAATCTAGATTTAGCTTGGTTGGCCGACTCAGCTTCATCTCTCGCCTGTTTTAAGGTTGAAGCCAGTAAGTGCAACTCTAATTGCGAGCGTCGCATTATGTAGGTGAGCAACAAAATCGCTCCAATAAAAATAACAGCAGAGTATATTAAATATTCAGATACCTGCTTAAATTGGGAGATTTCAGCAAAGCGAATTTGTCGTAAATGAGCTAACTTATCATCAGCTTTAGTGGCGGCCATAATCATGTTTTTAGCAATACGATCAAGTTGTTCTGAGGTTTCTGAGATACTCAAAAAATGAACTCTATAAACACCGATAGCTGGAATGATAGATTTAATTAGCTGTTCATTTTCGTCAGCAACCAAGTAAGGAGTGATAGCTTTTGCATGAGCCAAAGCTTGATCGATCGCGTTTAAAAACTCTGCTTTTTTCTGGTGTCGCTCTTCAGGATGAGGACAGAGCAAGAAGTTTTTATCGGCTTCTCTCGCTTTACTCATGGCTTGTTTAAGTCGGGTAGCCAAAAAGCCGGCATCTAAACTTAAACTCATCTCCGACTCTAGGTTAGTAATGGTTTTATTTACATCTTTTAAGCTATTTTGAACATAGCTTCGCAGTTGAGCAGCACTCTCTTTTAACGCTGAAGTTGCTTGCTGCAAAGCGTTTGAAGCTTCATCGCTATCGTTATTTACCCGTACAGAAAATGCTTGAGAATAACGAAGCTGTGCTCTGACGAACTCGTTGAGCAACAATAACTCTTTTCGTTCGGAGAGCTCTTCGGCGATTAATCTTAACCTATTGATATTTTGTTCTTTTTTATGAAGATCTGCCGAGTTTTTAGACATTAAATAGGTTGAACTATAAGCGTGTACCGCTTCAGCTAGTAAAACAGCTTCATTGGTTAATGCCACTCGTTCATTGACCTCGACAACTTTATCCTTTTTGTCTGATTCTGCTATTTGATTCGAGCGAACTTTTTGAGCAAGTGTATTTTTTAATTTATTCGTTTCACTCGTCGCTTTAACTGCGGCAGCTTCCATAGCTTCGATACGTTTTTTCTGTGTTTCAGTTAATTCTCTATATTGACCAAACAACCTCTGGTAGTCAGATATGTAGCTCAACAATGACTCGTCCACTAAACTTCTATTATCTAGGTGTTTCTCAAAGTCATTCGCTAATTTAAGGGTTTCAGTGATGTATTCTTCAGCTTTAATCGCTTCTTTTTCTTGTTGGTCACGGGTATAGGTTAACTCAGCTAAACGAGCTTTATCTAACGAAAGCAGTAACTTGCCAGCTAAGCTGTATCGATCGAGAGAGTTAAATGTTTTATTGATACCGACGCCAGAAAAAAGACCTACTAAACAAAGCGATGCGATCACTAAAACAAAACCAACGACAATCAAATTGGCTTCTTTAGATACTTTT
>NZ_MCYD01001194.1:0-1166 GCF_002876325.1 Vibrio sp. 10N.261.52.A1 | reverse complement strand
GCCAGCCATGCCACCCAACAGGTAATCTTGTGGCGTAGGGTATGCGTTATTGCCAAGAAGCTCTTCTGGTTCACCCACGTCGAAAGTAAAATCTTTAACGATTTCTGTTCCACCTACCTTTTGGTTCAACGTGCGAATTTCGCTATGAACACCGCCTTTCCATTCAGCAACAATGCCGTATTCAGATACCGCTTGTGTTGCATCATCAGTAATAACTTTCGTATAAGCTGATAGGTCTTCTAAGTTAAGGCCATTTAATGGTGCATTACTCATGTTAAATCCTTTAATTATTCTTGTTTATAGTGATTAATATTCATGTAGCGCCTCCCACACCGCGTGGAAGGCGACAAGTAATTTAGTTTCGACCCGCCATCACGCCGCCATCGACATTTAGAATCGTGCCCGTTACCCAAGAAGACTTATTCGATAGTAGATATTCAATCGCGTCAGCAACATCGTCTGTAGAACCAATTCGACCGATTGGGTGGAAATCGTTAAAGCCTTGTAGTGCAGATTCAATCTCGTCTTCAGCGATGAATGACTTATAAATTGTCGACATCACGACTGCTGGAGCCACAGCGTTTACACGTACACCGTGGTCGCCTAGTTCAATGGCCAAGTTTTTTGTCAGTGCATGTAGTGCCGCTTTCTGCATAGAGTAAGCTGAAGAAGGCGTTGCTTTAATTGCTTGATGTGCCCACATAGAACCGATGTTTACAATTGCGCCACCACCGTGTTGTTTCATATTTTTCGCAACGGCTTGTGTAATGAAGAAGAAAGCACGGTTCATATCTAACTGAAGGTCGTAATCTTGCTCAGAATGCTCAAGGAAATCGACAGGTTTGAAGAAACCAGCCGCATTCACCAAGTAGCCAATGTGACGTTTTTCTGCATTTAACTGTTCAATAAAGCTTTGAACAGCAGAAGGGTCGTATAAATCAACCTGAGCAGTTTCAACATGACCATTCGTGGTTGATTCCAGATCCAATTTTGCTTCAGCAAGATTCTGTTTGTCATGAGAGAGAATCATTACAGGCACACCAGACTTAAGCAGTCGCTCTGCTGTTGCTTTACCCATACCAGAAGAACCGCCAACAATTAGTGCAATAGAAGATGTGTTAAACATAATGAAATCCTTAATTTAAAACCTACCTACTAGTAGGTAG
>NZ_MCYD01001193.1:0-520 GCF_002876325.1 Vibrio sp. 10N.261.52.A1 | reverse complement strand
AGTTTCAGGCATACCTAACCCTGTAAGCTTATTCAGCGCTTTGATCATAGCGTAAGTCTCGCCAACTTGAGCGTTGTAGTTTCTCAGGCTTAATTTCCCACCTAGCAACTGTTTCACTCGATACATTGCTGTCTCTGATAGCGACCGCTTGTGATAGCCATACCGCTTTTTCCACTTATTGTTGGAGCCCTAAAGCTTCTGACAACCAACTGCTAAATTGCGAGGGTGTCCTTGCTCCCAGAAGGCAGCCCCTTCGCGTGGCGGGATTAGCGGAACCGCTCGCTTTATACGTATTGCATCATGGCAATGTCTTGTGTCATAAGCACCATCACCTGATACCTCAATGATTTTACGACGTGTCTGCTTAAGTAGGTTGGGAAGCACTTCGCCATCGGTAACGTTAGATAAACTCAGCTCTGCTGCGACTATTTCGTGACTGCTAGTATCAACGGCTAAATGTAGCTTACGCCAGACTCTGCGCTTCCCATCAGTACCATGCTTTTTGACCTTCCATTCACCT
>NZ_MCYD01001192.1:3266-3502 GCF_002876325.1 Vibrio sp. 10N.261.52.A1 | reverse complement strand
AGATTTTTTGTTACTTCTAGCTTAGTGGATCTTCATGAATTTGTAGGATTTTTTGAGTTAACAGGAATAGCGTGTCCAATTCGTAGGAGGTTCATGATCTCCAGCGGTTGGCCTGAAACGTTTTCTAATCGCATATTACGTTCACGTTCAGTTAGGCGTTTGAACATGTAAACAATCGCACCCACACCTGATGAATCAAGAAATTCGACCTGACTGAAGTCGACTTCGATCTCTTG
>NZ_MCYD01001192.1:0-2542 GCF_002876325.1 Vibrio sp. 10N.261.52.A1 | reverse complement strand
TCGACTTCGATCTCTTGATGACCGTCATTAGAAATCACGTCATCAATGTCGGTTTGGGCATCGCGACTGCCTGCCGCGTCTAAATCACCAAAAATTGAAAGTGTAAGTGTTGTTGTGTTTAGGTCAATCCTACGTAGTTCCATAGTCTTATCTCCTTTTGTTCATGAGTTTACAAAAGCACTGAATGTGCCAACTTTTTTGCCACTACATATCAATAACTTATAGTATTTGGTTTTTAGTGTTTCATATTGAGAAAGGTGATTTCTCAATATGAGAACTAAAAATGGTTGGATTTTTGGGAGGTGTAACGAATTGATTTTGCGAATGAAACGCCATTATGAATAAGGTTGATGTATTGATCGCATCTTAGATCAAAGATTGAATGATGAATGGCTAGAACACCTAGGATAGAAAGTAGATTTGAGCAAAGTGCTTAATACTTCTAACCGCTCAAGGTACAAAAGGAATTTTGAAATGAGGCTAACCAGGTTGGCTATAGCAACACTGTGCGCGTTTTCTACGTTTCCTTCTCATGCTTCGTATCTGCCTCCAGCACAATTAGTTTTAGCAAATACTTATAAGCAAGGTATAGATGTGTCTGAATATTGGACCAGCGAAAAGCTTGATGGCATCAGGGCTTTGTGGGATGGAAAGCATCTATATACCCGGAATGGGAATCGAATTTATGCGCCTAAGTGGTTTGTTAAAGAGTTACCGGATGTTCACCTTGAAGGAGAACTGTGGGCCGGAAGAGACAATTTTCACTTAGTCCAAACAACAGTCTTAGACCACACTCCAAGTGATACGGCGTGGCAAGAGATCGAATTCATGCTGTTTGATATGCCAGGTGCGGCGGGCGACTATCAGAAACGTTACTACAACATCTTGCACTGGGTAAGAGTGATAAACGAACCGCACATTGGGTATGTGGAGCACACACCTATTACAAGCGAAGAGGCATTGTTTCATCAACTTGATAATGTCGATGAAAGTAAAGGCGAGGGGTTGATGCTTCGTAAGATTACCAGCCGATATCAGGCGGGAAGAAGTAATGACTTGTTAAAACTAAAACGACATCACGATGCAGAAGCGACCGTTATTGGCTATAAAACAGGAACTGGTAAGTATAAGGGGATGATGGGCTCAATTTTAGTACACACAGAAGATGGTGTGGAGTTTTACATTGGAAGTGGCTTCAGCGATAAGATGCGATTGTCTCCTCCTGAAATTGGCAGTCGAATTACCTTCCGTTACAATGGCTTCACTCAAAATGGTAAGCCGAAGTTCGCAAGGTTCGTTAGAGAGAAAAGTGATTATTAAACACTTGTGGATAAGCATCATGAACAAGCATTGCTGATAACTATTTTGGACACGGAAAAAGTGTGTACATGGAATAAAAAAGAGCTCTGATTATCAGAGCTCTTTTGTTTAATTAACTTGTCTTTAAGAAGCGGTTAGCGAGAGCCGAACTCCAACTGTACTTCATCACTTTGTTTGTGCATCCAGTGCAAACGCATACCAAGCATAATTGCTGCTGAAGACAAACCAATAATGAAGCCAATCCAGAAGCCGTGTGCGCCCATTGGTTTAACAATCCAATCCGTCATCCCTAAGATGTAGCCAATCGGCAGACCAAGCAGCCAGTAAGCGATAAAAGTACGATTAAAGATTGAACGCATATCTTTATAACCACGAAGTGCACCCGCAGCGATGACTTGAATTGCATCTGTACATTGGTATACCGCAGCAAAAATCAGGAGCTGCATCGCAATGGTAATTACTGCTGTGTTTTCCGTGTAAAGAAGTGACACTTGCTCTCTAAACAACACGGTGAGTGCCGCTGTGATAAATGCTGTTACCAAGCCAACAATGATACCGACGTGAGTTGCAATTTTAGCGCCTTCAGTGTTGTTCTCACCTAGCTTATGACCAACACGGATACTAACCGCAGCACCAATGCTCATCGGGATCATGAATACCAATGAAGAGAAGTTAATCGCAACTTGGTGCGCCGCTACGATCAATGAGCCGAGTGGGGCAACTAACAGTGCAACCACCGCAAACAGCGTCACCTCAAAGAAAAGTGCTGCAGCGACTGGGAAGCCGAGCTTGAATAAACGAACTTGAGCTTTTAACTGAGGTTTATGGAATTGACCGAAAATGTTGATTTTAGCCAAACGCTTAGAAGTCAGCACATAAGTAAACAGTAAGCCAAACATTATCCAATAAACGATAGCGGTTGCTACGCCACAACCCACGCCGCCAAGGGCAGGAGCACCAAGCTTACCGTAAACAAACATCCAGTTAAGCGGAATGTTTAATAACAGGCCAATAAAACCAATTACCATTGCAGGCTTAGTCAAAGACATACCATCAGTGAAACTTCTTAAGGTTTGGAACAACAAGAAAGCAGGCACTGCAAACATCACCGCATTCATATAGCCGATGGTCTTTTCTGCCATTAAGGTTTCAATATCCATCAATTGCAAAATGGCTTGAGTTTGGAAGAGAACGCCAATAATTGGAAGCGAAAGTACAAGCG
>NZ_MCYD01001191.1:0-8777 GCF_002876325.1 Vibrio sp. 10N.261.52.A1 | reverse complement strand
CCTAGGCCAACCCCGGCTGGTAAAAAGTTACTAGGCTTATATCGTCGAGTCCGTTTGTTGGAGCATGAACTCGTTCCCGAGCTGATGAATGAAGATGGGAATCAGCCTCTATCAATATCCATTGCTACTAACGCGGATAGCTTAGCAACTTGGTTACTGCCAGCTTTGTCGGATGTGATGAAGTTGCGCCAAGTGGAATTGAACCTCGCTATTCATGGCGAATCGAGAACCATAGAGAAGATTAAAAGTGGTGAAGTTGCAGGTGCAATTAGTTTGGAGTCTCAAGCGATTCCTGGTTGTAGTGCCGACTACCTTGGTCGCATGGATTATGTGTGTGTGGCAAGTCCAGATTTCCACCAGCGCTACTTCTCGGAAGGGGTCAACTACACCACATTGAGAAAGGCTCCAGCTGTGTCTTATGATCAATACGATGACCTCCACAAGAAGTTTCTGCATGATCATTTTAATGTGCCTAGAGACAGCGTGATCAACCATACGGTTGGTAGCTCTGAAGCATTTGTGCGTTTGGCATTGTCAGGTGTTGCCTACTGTTTGATTCCAAGGTTACAGATCATCGAGGAGCTAGAATCGGGGTCGTTGATTGATATTACGCCCGGTTTTTTATTGTCCTATCGGATTTACTGGCACCATTGGCAGCTTGAAAGTGGAGTACTTAAAGAGATCTCACAAGCGATTTTGAGTTTTGCTCACGAACATTTACCACAGTAAGCTGGTGGTTTTTTCAGCGTCAAAGTTCTGTTAGAAGTGCGGTGCCTAGATTGGATAAACGGCAAATTACTCTATGATGAAAAGACATTTGTTTAGCATAGGTCTCCCCCCATGAAGTTTGTACCAAAGATGTTAGCAACCTCTCTTACTCTTACAGCTGCTCTGAGTGCTGTAAGTTTTTCGGCACTGGCTAATTCGCCATCTTTTCCACACATTTCGACGACCGGTTACGGTGAAGTGGTGGCGACGCCAGATATGGCGACATTTTCAGTCAGAGTTGTAGAGTCAACGATGACCGCAGAACAAGCAAAGCTCACCGTTGATAAAGTGGTGACGAGCTTTCTTAATAAGCTGCATAAAGCTGGGGTTGATGAGGCGAGTGTTCATAGCTCTAACCTGTACCTAGCGCCTCAATATCACTACCCGAAAGACGGTAAGCCGGAGTTAGTCGGTTACCGAGCTTCACGTAATGTGACGGTTGAAGTTAGGGATTTGTCGAATCTTAATGAGTATATGGACATTGCCATTGCTCAAGGGATTAACCAGATCGATAACATCCAATTGCAAGTGCGTGACCAAGCGAAATATCAAGAGCAAGCGCGTTTAGAAGCAATCAAAGACGCAAGAGCAAAAGCTAAATCATTAGCGACTGGTTTTGAGCGTGAGCTTGGCGACGTGTGGCGTGTTGATTACAACGCACAGTCTTCCCAGCCGGTACTAATGCGTTCTATGGCGATGGATGCGAGAACGGAGTCTAACTCTTATGAAGACTCAACGATCACTATTCGTGATCGTGTGAATGTGATCTATCAGCTTGAAGAGTAATTAGATCATCATGATCTAATTGCCTATCATAGGCCAAATACTAAAAAGGCTCTCACAATGAGAGCCTTTTTGTTTTTCTAATACCGAACTCGATGATTAGTGAAGTAGACGAGCACGGATAGTGCCTTCGATCTCTTTCAGTTTCAGCAGTGCTTCTTCAGACCGGTCTGCCTCAACATCGATCACTACGTAACCCATATCAGCGGCTGTCTGTAGGTACTGACCTGCGATGTTGATGCCTTCTTCTGCGAAGATTGTGTTGATTTGAGTCAGAATGCCTGGACGGTTCTGGTGAATGTGCAATAGGCGAGATGTGCCCGTATGCAATGGTAGCGATACCTCTGGGAAGTTAACACTTGATAGCGTTGAACCGTTATCAGAGTATTTTGCCAGTTTACCTGCCACTTCTACACCGATGTTCTCTTGGGCTTCTTGAGTAGAACCACCAACGTGTGGAGTTAGAATCACGTTATCGAACTGCATCAATGGTGACTCAAATGGGTCAGCATTGGTTTTCGGTTCGGTTGGGAATACGTCAATCGCCGCACCTCCAAGGTGACCAGAATCTAGAGCGCCACATAGAGCCGGAATATCGACTACAGTGCCACGCGCTGCATTGATAAAGATTGCGCCCGGCTTCATACGATCGAACTCTTCTTTACCCATCATGTTCTTGGTTTCATTGGTTTCTGGAACATGCAGTGAGATCACGTCACACTTGTTCAACAGTTCAGTCATGGTGTGAACTTGCGTTGCATTACCCAGTGAAAGCTTGTTTTCAATATCGTAGAAGTAAACGCGCATACCTAGGTTTTCCGCAATAATACCCAGCTGAGTACCAATGTGACCGTAACCGATAATACCTAAGCGCTTACCACGAGCTTCGTAAGAGTTGTCTGCACTCTTTTTCCAGATGCCACGGTGCGCAAGAGCATTCTTTTCTGGGATGCCACGTAGCAGCAATAGAACCTGACCAAGAACCAGCTCAGCAACGCTTCGAGTGTTTGAGAATGGTGCGTTGAAGACAGGTACTCCACGTTTTGCAGCTGCTTCAAGGTTTACTTGGTTAGTACCGATACAGAAACAACCGATAGCAACCAATTTTTCAGCAGCATCAATCACTTCTTGGGAAAGGTTTGTGCGAGAACGAATACCGATGAAGTGAGCATCTTTAACTGCTTCAAGTAGTTCATCTTCAGGTAGTGAGCCTTTGTGGTACTCAATATTTGTGTAACCAGCGGCTTGAAGTACTTCTACTGAAGAAGGGTGAAGACCTTCTAGAAGTAGAATTTTTATTTTTTCTTTTTCCAGTGAAACTTTGGCCATTGTTCTCGTCCTTAAAATGGAAAGGTTGGGCAAATGCGGCGCACGTGCTACAAAATGGCTGAAAGGGGAACAAATTCACCACTTTGTTAGGAGACAAACGTTTTCCCTGTGCGTCTTCTGAACAATAAAGTAACAAAAAAAAAATGTTTTGGGTAAGAAAATTACGGAATAAGACATAATTTTACAGGTACAAAGCAAAAAAACGGCGCCCTTGGGCACCGTATGTAATGAAGTAACAGAAAAACTCAATCTTCTATTATTTATTCTTCGATTTTTGCACCTTCAGGTGTACCTGTAATAACCACATCTGCACCACGGTGTGCGAATAGGCCAACCGTTACCACACCAGCGATACCATTGATGATATCTTCTAGTTGTTTCGGATTTTCAATCGCCATGCCGTAAACATCTAGGATCACGTTGCCGTTATCCGTTGTACAACCTTCACGGTAAACCGGGTCACCGCCAAGCTTAACTAGCTCACGCGCAACGTATGAACGCGCCATTGGGATAACTTCTACTGGTAGAGGGAATTTACCTAGTACATCAACAGCTTTCGTGCCATCAACAATACATACAAATTTATCAGAGATAGCCGCTACGATTTTTTCACGAGTTAGAGCTGCACCACCGCCCTTGATCATGTCGCGAGTTGGGTTGATCTCGTCTGCGCCATCAACATAGATGTCTAACTTAGCAACATCATTACACTCATACACTTTGATCTCTAGCTCTTCTAGGCGTTGCGTTGAAGCAACAGAGCTTGAAACTGCACCTTTGATTTTGTCTTTCATTGTGCCTAGTGCGTCGATGAAGTGATTTACTGTAGAGCCAGTACCAACACCTACAATGCTGCCTTCTTCAACATATTTAAGTGCTGCCCAACCAGCTGCTTTTTTCATTTCATCTTGAGTCATGCCATTCTCCTGAATAAGATCTTGCGCTTTGAATTAGTCTTTCGCGTATTAAGTTAACGTTTGAGTATCAAGGTTAACGTTTGCGGCGCGATTATAGCGCTTTAACGGTTGTTTTCCCATTGCCAAGTTTTACTTGGAGTCACGATTTTAGGTAACGGAACATCCCACTCTTCAATCGGTAGGGTATCGACATGTTGGCAATCGTGAGCCAAACCAATTGGTGTTGCCCCTTGTCCTGTCTCGAACCATTTCGCCAGAGTACGATCGTAATAGCCACCACCCATGCCTAACCTATGACCATGAGAGTCAAAACCAACCAGCGGTGTAAGAATCAGGTCGAGTTGATGGCAAGGTTTCACCAACGTTTGATTAAGCTGTGGTTCAACGATGCCGTATTTATTTAATACCGTTGGGGTTGTCGGAGAATAGTGCAAAAACAACAAATGCCCGTCAGAGAAGGGGTGCAATACAGGTAAATAGGTCTGCTTACCTTGCGCCCATAACCACTCGATTAAAGGTTGGGTATCAAGTTCACCGTCGATAGAGATATAAAGTGCGATATGTTGGGCAGACTGAATGTCATCAAGTTGAGCGCACTGCTTAACTAGGTCTATGCCGGATTGAGTTTGTTGTTCGTTAGATAGGGAGTTGCGTTTGATGCGGATCTGTTTGCGAAATTCGCTGCGTGTGAGCGTCTTCATAAGAAGGGATACCCCAAAGTGCCGTTGAGAATAGATGGCCCTTGAACCAGCGAGTTCAAGGCGGATCAGCAATGATTACCGTAGGCTTCTCGGTCGGGCCGAGCATGCTCAATAGCACTCAAGTACTAACCCTTAGGGATTGCTTATCGGCTCGGGGACGTGAATCCTCTGACAAACACTCCAGGGTAAATTTTGTGTACGCTATTGCTGTCCGTGCTTAACCTTACTGAGAACATCTGAAAGCGATGTTGTGAGCTGTTCCATTCGCTCGGTCAGTGCGTTTTGTTCGTCATTTGCTTCAAACTTCTTGGTTTGTAATTCATAGCAAATGTTCAGAGCTGCGATAGTCAGCAGCTTCACTTCATTGGTTACCTTAGTACGTTCAGCCATCTCTTTCAATCGATTATCAAGATCGGCCGCCGCTGCAATCAATGACTCCTCTTGCCCTGCCGGACAATTTACTCGAGTCAGTTTTCCTAATATTTCAACGTCTACCGCTTGATTACTCATGATGGATGAACTCTTTAACGCGCTATTTTAAGGCTGTTGCGCTTCGTTATTTTCTTGAAACAAAAAGTGCAAGTACCGATGAGGAAGCAATCTCCTCTGAGGGAGAAACTATAGGTAAACCGCTATTAAGATTCAAGCTTTTCAGAGTGACTGTTTGTAAATGAGAGCTTGAGCACACAGTAATTCAGCAAATTGAACAATTGGTAGTCAGTCATCCTTCAATTGCTAGGGATCGATGCTTACCAGAATTGGGGTGAAGTGGTACGATTATACTATCGATATAAAGAATAACTGAGCGAGCTATCTGATGAGCGAAACTACTTTACCTGACTACCTAACGGTTGCGACTGAACTTCAATCGGCAAGTCTAGCCGTAACCCCTGCTGAGATGCATGGTTTATTAACGGGTATGTTAAGCGGAGGCTTAAGCCTAGCAGATAAGAGCTGGCAACCACTGATCTTTGATTACACCAACGAAGGCATGGGTTGGCCGGATCGCGCATTAACGTTAGCGGAAGCGACATTGAAAGTAACCACTAGTGAGATCACTGGTTCAGGTATGGAATTGTCTATGCTACTGCCTGATGAAGACGCAAGTGCGAGCCTATTTGATTTAGCTGACGGTGTGTCTGATTGGATCAACCACTTTATCTCTGGTTTAGGGCTAGTTGGCGCTCAGTTAAATAAGGCGTCGGAAGGCACTAAAGAAGCGCTGGCTGATCTTGAAGAGATGGCAAAGCTAGGCATTGATGAAGATGATGACTTAGAAGAGCAAGCGCAACTTCTAGAGCACGTTATTGAGCACGTAAAAGCGTGTGCACTAACCATTCATGCTGAGTTTGGTGCACGCCCGTCTGAAGATGTAGCTCCAACCATTCACTAATCGTTTGCCAGTTTGAGGTTATGATGGCTCAGTATGATGTTGTAATTGCTGGTGGTGCGATGGCAGGGGCGACTTTGGCGCTTGCCTTGAATCACCTAAACCAAGGCTCGCTATCGATTGCGGTAGTGGAACCTTATCAGGTTGATCATCAAGCTCATCCTGGGTTTGATTCTCGTTCTATTGCTTTGTCTTATGGCACAGTGCAGATCCTTGATTCATTGCAGTTGTGGCAATCGATCGCTCCAGTAGCGACTCCGATTAAAGATATCCATGTCTCGGATCGTGGGCATGCAGGGATGACTGATATTTACAGCGAAGATCTTGCGGTTGATGCACTTGGTTACGTGGTCGAGTTGGCGGATGTCGGTCGAATCTATCAGCAAAAGCTGGAGTCAGAAGAGGCAATTACGATGCTGTGCCCTGACTCAGTAGCGAAAATTGAGCGTAGTGATTTACTTACGACCATTGACCTTAACAGCGGGCAAACCATTACTACTAAGTTGTTGGTTGCTGCTGACGGAGCGATCTCTACCTGCTGCCAACAACTGAATATTTCGTTGAGCGAGCATGACTTTGAGCAAGTGGCTGTCATTGCCAACATTGTGGCGAGCGAGCCGCATCAAGGTCGCGCCTTTGAGCGTTTTACCCATCATGGGCCAGTTGCTTTATTACCGATGACGGACAACCGTCTATCGCTAGTATGGTGCTTACCGCCAGAAGAAGCTGATAAAGTCATGGCTTTAAATGACAGCCAGTTCCTTGAACAGCTGCAGAATGATTTTGGTTGGCGACTAGGTCGTTTAGAGAAGGTGGGTAAGCGAGCGAGCTATCCTCTGATTCTTCGTCATCGTCAGCAAAATATCTCTCATCGATTTGCGATTGTCGGCAATGCCGCTCAAACTCTTCACCCGATCGCGGGTCAAGGCTTTAACCTCGGTATTCGTGATGTAGCTTCTTTAGCCGAAGAGTTGTGTACTCAGTTGGATGATGTTGGTCGATACACTGGCCTTGTTAACTTTAGAAAACGTAGAGAACAGGACAGAGGGGTGACGATTACACTGACATCGAGCCTTGTACATCTATTTTCAAATGACTTTTTAACCGCTCGTATCGGGCGAAACCTTGGGTTAGCTGTTATGGATAACCTTCCACCACTTAAAGGTCCACTTTTGCGTCATACGCTTGGCCTAGTAGAAAGATAAGGTAGATAAATAATGATGCAAAGTGTTGATATCGCAGTTGTTGGTGGAGGCATGGTTGGCTTAGCCCTTGCAGCAGCTTTGAAAGACAGTGATCTGAGAGTGGCTGTAATTGAAGGCAAGGCACCAAGCGAAGGGCTTAATGAACTGCCTGACGTACGTGTTTCTGCATTGAGCCGTTCTAGTGAAGTGATTTTGCGTAATCTAGGTGCGTGGCAGGGAATTGAGCAAAGACGTGCTGCCCCTTATCAAGCGATGGAAGTGTGGGAACAAGATAGCTTCGCTCGCATTGAATTTGATTCAACGCGTTTAGCACAGCCTAATTTAGGTCATATTGTTGAGAACCGTGTGATTCAATTAGCCTTGCTTGAGCAGGTTAAAAAGCAAGAAAACGTCAGTCTATACATGCCAGCAACGTGCAAAACAATGGCAATTGGTGAAAGCGAAGCATGGCTGACTTTAGACAACGGTCAAGCACTGACGGCTAAGCTTGTCGTAGGCGCAGATGGTGCCAATTCTTGGGTTCGCAAGCAGCAAGATATCCCTCTAACACATTGGGACTACGGACATAGTGCAATTGTTGCGAACGTTAAAACTGCAGAAACGCACCATAGTGTGGCTCGTCAAATATTTACACCACAGGGCCCATTGGCATTTTTACCAATGCAGCCGAGTAACATGAGCTCTATCGTTTGGTCGACTGAGCCGAATCGTGCCGAGAAGCTAGTATCTATGTCGGATACGGAGTTTAACAAACAGCTAACGGCTGAGTTCGACTCTAAACTAGGCTTGTGTGAAGTGGTTGGCGAGCGTTTTGCTTTCCCGCTGCGCATGCGATACGCGAGAGACTTCGCAGTAGAGCGTGTGGCTTTGGTGGGGGATGCTGCGCATACCATTCACCCGCTTGCAGGGCAGGGCGTTAACCTTGGCTTGTTAGATGCTGCCAGCCTAGCACAAGAGCTATTAAAGCTTTGGGCAGCAGGTGAAGACATTGGTACTAAGCGTAACTTACGTGGTTATGAGCGCTGGAGAAAAGCAGAAGCGGCGAAGATGATTGCTTCGATGCAGGGCTTTAAAGATCTGTTTGAAGGCGATAACCCAGCTAAGAAGCTGATTCGTGGCATAGGTATGAAGCTTGCGGGTCAGTTGCCTGGTGCAAAAGATGAAATTATGAAGCGAGCTCTGGGTCTTGCGGGTAATCTTCCTGATCTGGCAAAGCGCCCTGTGATTCATCGATAACGCCTGAATGTACCTATGATTCGTAGAGTCATTAATGCGAAAAAAGGGTTGGCAATAAGCCAACCCTTTTTGTTTGGAATCTTCTAGATAATCAGATTATGCGTAAGCACAGCGCAGCTTCATAATTTCACTATTTATTTCTTTCACTGTTTGAAAGTGGCGTTGCTCTGCTCTATCTGGCAGGACTAACTTGCCGTTATCAAACTCAAATTTCCCTACGCCGTAAATGTAGATTCGTCCTTTGAAAAGTCGACTTACATGTTTAGCAATCATACTCGGTGTATAGCGCTTAAACAGTCTCATTCTTAATTATCCTTATATTTACCTAGCCTGCACATTATAGAAAAACTCCGGAAAAATAATTGTGATAAGCATGGAGTAATATGCAGTAGCGTTGACGTTAATTAGATATTTGTGCTGTTCTAAGCACTTTCTACAGTAAATATCT
>NZ_MCYD01001190.1:0-2001 GCF_002876325.1 Vibrio sp. 10N.261.52.A1 | reverse complement strand
GCTTTCACCATTTGAGTTAAGCACTTCAATAGCACCGCTTTGTCTTGTTCTTCTATGCCTTGGGTTAGCTCATTGACGAGATTTAGGTGAAGTTGGTTATGGTGAACGTGGATCTTTTGCCCTTCACCAGTCAAAGCAACCACAATTGCTCGTCGATCAGTTGGGTGCTCATGACGTTCAATCAACTCTGCTTTTACCAGCTTCTCAATTTGAACAGTAAGCGTGCCTGTTGTGATACCAAGCTTTTCAGCAAGCTCTTTCATTCTTAGCGCGCCATGCATGCCCAATACTTCAATCGTATGGACCTGTGCGAGCGAGTAACCCGTTTCTTTAACAACGGATTGTTCCCACGAAGACATTTTGTCGTAGAACTCAGTCAATATTTGGTTAAGCTGTTCTATGTTTTGCATGGCCGTTTGAGTGCACTTCAAGAGTAAGATGATTTATCTTATCAAACTTGGCGAGCATTTGTTTATATTCAGAAACGGATTTATCACTGATTGATTCAAGAGTAATCGCTGCTGAATAATGATGACCACTCACCTTCCACATATGAAAATCTGTAACGAAAGCATAAGGCGATAACGTTTCGATCACCGAGTCACGGTATTCCTGGTGGATATTTTCATCGAGTAAGATTGGGCTAGTCTGTTTCATAAGGTTCATAGTCCACTTAGCAATAACCAGCGCGCCGACCATCCCCATCACTGCATCTAACCAGTTCCAACCATAAAACTTACCAAACAGCAGTGCCACAATTGCAAGTAACGACGTTAGCGTATCCGCCAAAACGTGCATATACGCAGCGCGCAGATTGTGATCATGATGATGGCCGGTGTGACTATGATGATGCGTATCTTCATAGCTATGTGAGTGACCATGCGAATGCCCGTGAGCGTGTCCATGATCATGGTCGTGATGGTGATCTCCCAACAAGAACATACTAACCACATTCACTGTAAGACCGATACAAGCGACGATAATTGCTTCGTTAAATTGAATGGTTTGAGGGTTGAACAAACGATGCACCGATTCCACCAGCATCAACAGAGCCACAATCCCCAAAGCAATAGCGCTGGTGTAGCCCCCTAGCACACTCACTTTACCTGTACCAAAAGAGAAACGAGCACTATCAGCATGTTTTCTTGCATAGCGATAAGTAAACAAAGTGATGCCAAACGCTGCTGCGTGTGTCCCCATGTGCCAACCATCTGCAAGCAATGCCATCGAGCCATACACAGTACCTGCGATGATTTCGATAAACATGGTCGTGACAGTCAGTAACAGGACATAGAAAGTGCGCTTTTCACCTTGGCTGTTATGTGAAGTGAAGTTGTGTTGGTGATGGGTTGTAAAGCTCAAAATGGTGTCCTTAGTCTTATGCTCAAAGTTGATGTCACTGATCAGTCAAACTACTTTGATGAACAAGTAGTTTGATCATCAAATCAATATCGCTAAATTTAGTTTGATAATCAAACATTGTCAATGCGGTATTTCCTGTGACGTATATGGCAGCGACAAAAAAGCCCACATACAGTGGGCTCAGAATCGTTTATTGGTTGTTATGCGAGTTTGCTGCGACGCTAATCAACGCCTTTTTGTAGCAATGTAATCTCATCATTCACCCATCCTAAAAGTTGCTTTGTGGCTTTCGACAACACCTGGTTCTGCCTGACAATGTAACCAAGGCTAGTGCTAGAGAAGTTAAGTAGTGGTGTGACTTTCGATTTGAGGTGTGGCTTGGTCGATATAGCGAACTCAGGAATGATGGCAACGCCAAATCCCGCTTCAGCCCAGTCAATTTGTGCATCAACACTGCCAACTTCCATCACTCTGTAATTAGGAAGATTCAGGCTAGGAAGTCCTTCGTCGATAAAGTCTCGAGTTCTTGTATCGTGACCCAGTAGGATCAAGGTCAGTTCAGGCTCGATTTCATCATTCTGAGTATCATTATCCTTTGAATTGTCAGAATTTTGAGGATCCAAACCATCTCCTAGTGCC
>NZ_MCYD01001189.1:0-1753 GCF_002876325.1 Vibrio sp. 10N.261.52.A1 | reverse complement strand
ATTTTGTTGTAAACCATTGCATTTCTAGATTTGACATGTGATCCAAGACGTGTTTTGAAACTAAATTTCGTAAGTCACTAGAAAGTTAGTTCTGCATCAATATATATTTAGCGGCAGAAAATATAATGCAATACATGGTTACATTTTCACTGGGTGCTAACATATAGGCTACGGGGGTGTGCCGTTAGAACCCATATAATTATTTTATCTTTATCAGGAGCATAAACATGTTTAAGAACCTTTTTGCTAGCCTGCAAAAAGTTGGTAAGTCTCTGATGCTTCCAGTATCAGTTTTACCAGTTGCGGGTATTTTGCTAGGTGTCGGTGCAGCAGATCTTCCTTTCATTCCAGAAATTGTTTCAAACCTTATGGAGCAAGCTGGTGGTTCAGTATTCGGTCAAATGGCACTACTGTTTGCAGTAGGTGTTGCACTTGGCTTTACTAACAACGATGGTGTAGCTGGTCTAGCTGCAATCGTTGGTTACGGCATCATGACTGCTACACTAGGCGTAATGGCTGGTGTAATGGGCGTTGATAAAATCGATACTGGTGTACTAGGTGGTATCCTAGTCGGTGGTGTTGCTGCTTGGGCATTCAACCGTTTCTTCCGTATTCAACTTCCTGAGTACCTTGGCTTCTTCGCTGGTAAGCGTGCTGTGCCAATCATCACAGGTTTCTCTGCGATCGGTCTAGCAATCCTACTATCTGTAGTATGGCCACCAGTTGGCGGCGCTATCTCTGCGTTCTCTGATTGGGCTGCTCACCAAAACCCACAAGTGGCGTTTGGTATCTACGGTATCGTTGAGCGTTCTCTAATTCCATTTGGTCTTCACCACGTATGGAACGTACCATTCTTCTTCGAAGCTGGTACTTGTGTAAACGCTGCTGGCGAAACTCAAAACGGTGTTCTTACTTGTTACCTAGTTGCTGATGACGCATCGCGTGCAGCGGGCAATGGCTTCGGTCAGCTAGCTGGTGGTTACATGTTCAAGATGTTCGGTCTACCTGCTGCTGCAATCGCAATTGCACACTCAGCTAAGCCTGAAAACCGCGCTAAAGTAATGGGTATCATGGCTTCTGCTGCGTTAACTTCATTCCTAACGGGTATCACTGAACCAATCGAATTCTCATTCCTATTCGTTGCTCCTGTTCTGTACGCAATCCACGCTCTACTAGCTGGTTCTGCTTACGTTCTTGCGAACACTCTAGGTTTTGTACACGGTACATCTTTCTCACACGGTCTAATCGACTTCCTAGTTCTATCTGGCCACGCGTCTAAGATGGGTCTAATGGTTGTTTGTGGTATTGCTTACGCTGCAATCTACTACATCGTATTCCGCACTGTGATTAAAGCTCTAGACCTTAAAACTCCTGGTCGTGAAGACGAGTCAGAAGACGAAGCAGTTGCGACTGGTTCTGAACTTGCTGGTGAGCTAGTTGCTGCATTCGGTGGTAAAGCTAACATCACTGGTCTTGACGCTTGTATCACTCGTCTACGTGTTGCAGTTGCTGATACAGCAGTTGTTGACCAAGACAAGCTTAAGAAACTAGGTGCTGCAGGTGTTGTAGTAGTAGCGGGTGGCGTACAAGCTATCTTCGGTACTAAATCTGACAACCTGAAAACAGACATGGATGAGTGGATCCGTAACAACGGTTAATCCACTGATTCAATGAATTGAAAGGAGGCCGATTGGCCTCCTTTTTTGTTTCTACTGTTTCATCAGGCTTATTCTTTTATCTCTCAGTTATTTAC
>NZ_MCYD01001188.1:0-1793 GCF_002876325.1 Vibrio sp. 10N.261.52.A1 | reverse complement strand
TTTTCATTGTCTTTCCTTTCTGAACGAAAACGTTCATGTTTTATTGTTAGTTATGAATTACTTGTTGTTTGTCGCCGACTTTGAATCCGACGTTTTTTTCTTTGTCACTTGGACTTTGAACTGGAACCCTTGGTCTTCGCCTTTCAACACATACTTTTGCTGATTGGCGTTCGCCACCTTGGTGAATTCGTTTTGAGTATCATGCTCTCTTCGGAACCATTGGAACGAGTATTGAGAAAGGTCTAAGACCGCCGCTTCATCTTCGAACACATAAGCCGTGATGGCTTCTGTCGTGAATAGGTCTTCATCTAGATGGTGCCCTTCATGAAACAGGTCGACACGATAGACACTGCCCTTTAACCACTCGATATTGCCTTGCTTTGCGTCTTGTTCGTTCTGGTCGTAAATTGCTATTACCGTGACGGATTGCGCCACATGACTGAGTAAAACCAGCTCAGCGATGCCTTCTTCATTGGTGACGGTTTGGTAAACGAAGTTCGCTTGGTTCGGTTCCAGCTCTAACGTCTCACCATCCAACGTCAAAGATGTTAAGTCTTCAGCGGTGATTTGATAGGTCACCGGGATATCGGCAACGGCTTTGCTCAATAAGGCACTCGCAACGATGCTTTCACCCGCGGTCGCGGTTTCTGGTTCAAACGAAATTGACTCGAGAAACTTACTGTCAGTGACCGTAATCGACATGGTGTTAGACTCTTTCACTTGGCCGCTTTTTAGCTTGTATCGAACCTTGAGCGACAGTGTATTGTTGCCGTCATAGCGGTAGCTTGGCGCGGTAAATAAAGGTACCGAAGCACTCTGACTGTCCAGATACGAATTAGCAGTACCTAACCAGGTGTAAGAGACGATGTCAGGTCCCCCTTTCACCTCCATCCACTCCGCTAATGACTGCTGAGAGTTTTCTGCAACCACTACAGATTCAGGCAGACGAATACTGATCTCTGCGTATTTCTGTTTGTATTCCAAAACAATGTTATGGTCACGTTCAACAAAGTCCGTTAAACGGTCTTGTTTTGGTAATGAGCTTTGGAAAACTTCACGGCGCTCAGGCTCGTAGAAACCCCCAAGAGACAAGGTATAGTTAACACCAGCTATCCACTGTTCACTTGCCCCTTCCTCATTTTGGTATCCCAACGAGAACGCCAGCTCTTTGGTCGGTTTAAACTCGGTGTTTAACTCGAAACGCAACGGGTTTTTGGTCGGGTTACTGCCATCGCGATGTTCTACGTATCGACCAAGGTATTGACCCGCTGTACCACTCAACTTCCAGCGTGTATCCATCGGCAGATAGCTTTCTAGCGTGAGATCCCAACCCTTCGCAGGCTTTTCAACAAGGCTGTTCATCCCTTCATACTCGTCCGGCGAATCTTTCCAATTCGACAGAGGAAAGTAGAAGTTGGAGCTCATGTTTCCGTAACCCACCCCGTACTCAACACCTAAGCTCATTCTTCGGTGATAGCGCTGGTGGTCATAATCTATGAAGGTGTTTACCCCGTAGTACTCATCTTCAGCGAGTTGACGATAACCCGTACCAATGTGCGAAAAGTCTCGGCCATGGAAGTCGTCTTGGTTAAACACCGCACCCGCTTGAATAAACCACAAAGATTTATCGTCGGCTTGCCAAAAAGGGAACAGGCTTTCAACCTGATCAACTTGCCATTTGCTGCCTTTCGCTAAAGAGACGCCTAAATCAAACTGCGCGCCACCAAAAGCTTCAGATAACCAGTCTTCTGTTTCACTCACACCAGCAGCCACTAAACGAGATGGTACTTGCT
>NZ_MCYD01001187.1:0-2348 GCF_002876325.1 Vibrio sp. 10N.261.52.A1 | reverse complement strand
TTCATAAGGCGTAGACAATTATGAGTACCCTAGCAAATCAAGCTACGAATACCAGTAGCAATTCTAATAATAAAAATAGTAGTAGCGACTATAAAAAACTCCTTAGTACCATGAAAGGTCACCTGCTTTTCGGTACATCACACATGCTGCCTTTCATCGTAGCCGGTGGTGTTCTGTTGGCGTTAGCGGTCATGGCATCGGGTAAAGGTGCGGTTCCAGCAGACGGCTTGCTGGCAGACATCTCTAACATCGGTATCAAGGGCCTTGTTCTTTTCCCAATCATTCTTGGCGGCTTTATTGGTTACTCCATTGCAGACAAACCAGCACTAGCGCCAGCGATGATCTCTTCTGGCATTATGGCAGACATGGGAGGCGGCTTCCTTGGCTGTATCGTTGCTGGCTTCATCGCAGGTGGCGTGGTACTTCAACTTAAGAAGATCCCACTTTCTACTAACATGACTGCACTAGGTGCTTACTTCATCTACCCGCTTGTTGGTACGCTAATCTCGGCAGGTATCGTACTGTGGGGCATCGGTGAGCCAATCAAACTGTTCATGGCTTCAATGAACGAGTTCCTAGCGTCAATGGCGGGTGCATCTAAGATGGTTCTGGGCACAATCCTTGGTGGTATGACGGCATTTGATATGGGCGGCCCTATCAACAAAGTAGCGACCCTATTTGCTCAAACTCAAGTAGACACACAACCATGGTTAATGGGCGGCGTAGGCATCGCGATTTGTACACCACCTCTAGGTATGGCACTGGCAACTTTCCTATTCAAAAACAAGTTCTCTAAACAAGAACAAGAAGCAGGTAAAGCAGCGGCAATCATGGGCTCTATCGGTATCTCTGAAGGTGCTATCCCATTCGCAGCGAACGACCCAATGCGCGTTCTGCCTTCAATCGTTGCCGGTGGTATCGTTGGCTGTGTGTTTGGCTTCATGACAGACATCCTACTTCACGCACCATGGGGCGGTCTAATCACAGCGCCGGTATCAAGCAACATCCCTATGTACGTGGTCGGTATCGCACTAGGCTCTCTAACCACAGCGGTTATCGTTGGCTTCTGGAAGCCAGTAGTCGTTGAAACAGAAGAGGACACAGTTGAAGCTGCGCCAGTTCAGGCTCAAACAGCACCTGTAGCGGGCGAAGGCGAGTACGACATCGTAGCAGTAACATGTTGCCCTTCTGGTGTTGCACACACCTTTATGGCAGCCAAAGCACTAGAGAAAGCAGGTGCGGCAGCTGGCCTTAAGATTAAGGTAGAAACACAAGGTCAAAATGGCATTCAAAACCGCATTACAGACCTAGATGTCGCAAACGCGAAACTGGTTATCTTAGCTCACGATATTCAAGTGAAAGACGCTCACCGCTTTGCCAATTCGAACGTGATTGAGTGCTCAACCAAAGAAGCGATGAAGAAAGCCGCAACACTGGTCGTCGCATAACCCAACGTCAAGTTAGCTCCTAACTCTAGAGCCCTACCCCCTAAGGGCTCTATTTTTATCTTCTCTATGAGCTCGTTACATGCTCTTCAGTCCCCACTTCTCAGCGGTTTGCTTGAAGAAACCTTGCGTCTTTTTCAATTCAACCCAGTGATTAATGTAGTTAATCCAAACCTGATCATCTTGTGGTAGTAGCATGGCAATTGGAGTTGGTTTACGTGGCTCTTTCACCGGAACTATCGCGAGTTGTTTAAACTTCTCGACTAAGGTTGCAGCCTCTACGTTTGAAGTCACGGAGACATCGGCGCGGCGAGCTAAAAGCTCTTGGAAATCCCGTGCTGGCGCTTCAATCACGATGTGTTGTGCCGATGGGAAGAAGTCCTTCACCATTTTTTCTTGTACTGTGCCGAGCGTGGCGGCAACTTTGATTTCTGCTTTGTCAAAGTCACTCCAATCAGAGAACTTCTCTATGTCTTTCTTTTGCACAACAGGGACGAAAGCCAGATAGAAATAGGGGTGGCTGTACCCAGCGACTTTTGCTCGAGACATGTTGAGCGATGCGCTGCCAGTCACGTCGTATTTGTTGGCTGTGATGCCATTCACCAAGGTTTTCCAGTCCGTTGCGACGTATTCCACTTTAACGCCTAGGTCCTTAGCCAACTCAGTCGTGACATCGATATCAAAGCCGCGGTAGCTATTGGTCGCTGGATCCTTCATTGTCATTGGGTTCCAATCTCCAGTTGTACCAACGCGAAGAACTCCGGCATCGAGTATCTCCTGCAAACGACTTTGTGCATGTGCAATTTGTGTAAAAGCAAGTAAGAACATTCCTAATGCAATTAAGCTTTTCTTCATTTTTTATTCCTTCAAAGAATGCTGATTTCTAAGTGATGAATGTAGATA
>NZ_MCYD01001186.1:0-1311 GCF_002876325.1 Vibrio sp. 10N.261.52.A1 | reverse complement strand
TGTCTCGTCCTGAAATGTGTTTACACATTGAGGACGAATTATGACTACTTCAAATAATACCTACGTTAAGCGCACTCAGCGTGATTACACACTAGGCTTTAAATTACAGGTCGTCGCCGCTGTAGAAAGAGGCGATATGACCTATAAACAAGCCCAAACCATTTATGGTATCCAAGGCCGTTCAACCGTTTTAACCTGGCTTCGAAAGCACGGTAAGATGAATTGGGCGCAAAATCCAAGGATGAATGTCATGAGCCAATCACCGAAGCCTAAAGAGTCGCCTGCACAGAAAATAAAACGTCTTGAGAAAGAGTTGGAAGACGAAAAAATCAAGAACCTCTTCTTAAATAGAGTGGTTGATATTCTTGATGCTGAGCACGGAACCAGTCTGAGAAAAAAGTATCTAGCCAAGGAGCAAGAAGCCTTCAAAAACAGGAAGGAATAAGTTTAGTTCGGGTATGTAGGCTTTGCGGCATAACAAGGCAGAGTGTTTATCAACGAGAAAAGCGAGCTCATCATCGTCGGTTAGAGCTTAAACCGATTAAAAAAATGGTGTTGGATATTAGGCGTTATATGCCTCGGGTTGGTACTAGGAAGCTCTATTTTTTAATAAAGCCCAGACTACAAGAACAAGGTATCAAGTTAGGCCGAGATGCGCTTTTCAACTACTTACGCGCTGAGCGATTGTTGGTAAGACCTAAGCGTAGTTTTACAAAAACGACCAATAGTCGGCATTGGATGAAGAAACACCCGAACTTATTAAAGGACTACAAGCCATGTAGTCCAGAGAGTGTCTTGGTGAGCGACATAACCTATGTCCAATCTGATGAAGGAGTTCACTACCTATCATTGGTTACGGATGCGTTTAGCCGAAAAATAATGGGCTATGAGCTGAGTAATGAAATGAAAGCGACGGATGTCGTGAAAGCGCTAGATATGGCTATCAAAGGGCGTCGATATCATCATTCTTGTATCCATCATTCAGATCGTGGACTGCAGTATTGCTCAGGTGTATATCAAGATAAATTGAAAACTAGCGGCATAATGCCTTCGATGACAGATGGTTATGACTGCTACCAAAATGCCTTAGCAGAAAGAATAAATGGGATCCTGAAACAAGAGTTCTTACTTGATAGATGTAAGAATCTTGAGGAGCTTAAACGACTAGTAAAAGAGTCTATCAATATCTATAACAATATGAGGCCACATCTCAGTCTCATGATGAAAACTCCAAATGAGGTGCATGAAAAAAGCCAACAGCCGGCGCTGTTGGCTTAGTAAAAAACTGTCAACGTATTTTAGGACGAGACA
>NZ_MCYD01001185.1:0-5476 GCF_002876325.1 Vibrio sp. 10N.261.52.A1 | reverse complement strand
TTACGAAGACACATGGGTTGAGTCGCTGCATCTAACTTGCGTCGAGCGTGAAGAGATCGCTCGAGACTTTACGACATTTTGGTTAGAGCCTGCGAAAGAGAACCACTCTTTACCAAGTTACCAACCAGGTCAGCATCTGCCGATTGAAATGGTGATTGATGGTGAAAAAGTGTCTCGTCGTTATACGCTATCTTCGAGCCCATCTCGCGCGGGTCGTTTAGCGATTTCAGTGAAGCGCGTCAATGACGGCCAGATCTCCAACTGGTTGAACGACCACTTCCAAGTTGGCGATACCTTAGTCGCGCAAAACCCTGATGGTGCTTTCTATTTAGAGGAGAACCCAACGCACCCATTATTATTGCTTTCTGCGGGTAGCGGTATCACGCCTATGCTGTCGATGCTTCGTTATTTGGCAGACCATGGTCAGGTTAATGATGTGGTTTTCTATCATCAATGTAGCAGCGAAGAAGATATTCCTTATCAAGCTGAGATTGACCAGATCGCCAAAGAGCACAAAGGCTTACGTGTGATTTATTCATTGAGCCAACCAACGAAAGAGTGGGATGGTTTGTCTGGTCGTTTGAGTGTCTCGCATGTCGCGAAAATTGAAGCGCTTCATAAACGCCAAGCCTTTGTGTGTGGTCCTGATGGCTTTATGGATAATGCGAAAAAACTACTGATTCAAATGGGCTTGAATCCTCAGCACTATCATCAAGAAGCATTTGGTGTCGCACAATCAACGGAAGAGACAGTTAAGCAGCTACAGCTAAGTGTTAATGGCTATCTATTCGAAGGCAATAACCAGTCTACCTTACTAGAGCAAGCTGAGTCGGCGGGTGTATCTATTGCATCAAGCTGCCGTGCCGGTTTTTGTGGTGCTTGTAAAGTGACCCTTGAGTCTGGGCAAGTTCATCAACCGGATGTACCAGCGCTGCAAGAACATGAACGCAACATGGGACAGATACTGGCGTGTTGCAGTGTGCCTCAAACCGATATCGAAGTTGTTGATTAACTAGTTAAGTTATTCCGCACATAGAATAGAAAAGGCCGGAAGTTTACTGAACTTACGGCCTTTTTGATTCTGAGATTAATTCAAAAACTAATTAATCGTAGATCGTTGGGATTGGTTGGCGTTTGTGTTGTGTCGCTTTGTAGATGCTTACTAAGCGGTCTGACACATCTTGAGGGACTTCTTTACCTTCAAGGAAATCATCGATTTGGTCGTAAGAAAGGTTCAATGCTGCTTCGTCGGCTTTCTGTGGATCAAGCTCTTCTAGGTCGGCAGTAGGAACTTTCTTAACCAATAGCTCTGGCGCACCTAGCGTTGCTGCAAGTTCACGAACTTGACGCTTGTTCAGGCCAAACAAAGGCGCTAAATCACAGGCACCGTCACCGTGTTTAGTGTAGAAGCCAGTGATGTTTTCTGCTGAATGATCAGTACCAATCACAAGACCACCAACGTAACCTGCGATTTCGTATTGTGCGATCATACGAGCTCGAGCTTTTACGTTACCTTTTACAAAGTCGATCTTCGCAGAGTCTGTTGGTAGTAGACCCGTTCCTTCAAGTGCAATGTGAGAAGCCGCGTGAAGTCCATCAACACCTGCTTTAATGTTCACAGAAACTGATTGGGAAGGCTGAATAAAAGAAAGAGCAAGTTGTGCTTCATCTTCATCTTTTTGCTCGCCGTAAGGTAGGCGAACTGCGATGAATTGGTAGTCGTTGCTGCCTGTGCTTTCATTCAAGCTGTCAACAGCCAGTTGTGCTAGACGACCACAGGTAGTCGAGTCTACGCCACCACTGATACCAAGGATCAGGGACTTGCAGCCAGACTGCTGAAGTTTCGTTTTGATAAAGTCCACACGACGAGTCACTTCGAAGTGAGGGTCAATTGAAGGTAGTACGCGCATTTCGTCACGAATTAACTGTTCCATTCGTATTCCTTTCCTGCAAGCAAATTAAAAATCTAGTGTTATCATACCTAAATCATTCGATTTAAAAACCTCTTTGCACAAGCTTAGAAAGAGAAGGCAGTAATTAATAATGGAAAAAATAGCCATTTTCGGCAGTGCGTTTAATCCGCCGAGCTTAGGGCATAAAAGTGTGATTGATTCACTGGCTCATTTCGACAAGATTCTTCTGGTACCAAGTATCGCCCATGCTTGGGGAAAAGAGATGCTAGACTTTGATACGAGATGTCAGTTAGTTAACGCATTTATTAGTGATCTTTCATTGGATCAAGTTGAACTATCATTGATCGAAAAGAGTTTGTTCACACCCGGTGAGAGTGTGACAACTTATGCGGTACTTAGTGAATTGCAAAAGTTACATGGTGACGCTGAACTTACGTTTGTGATTGGGCCGGACAACTTCTTTAAGTTCTCATCTTTCTATAAGTCAGATGAGATTACCGAGCGATGGTCTGTAATGGCTTGCCCAGAGAAGGTGAAGATCCGCAGCACAGACATTCGTAATGCATTGATAAGTGGAAGCGATGTATCAAAACTGAGTACAAAGTCAGTTACAAAGATGTTGCAAGATAGTGGACTGTATACAATAATGTAGATTCACTAATTCAAGAGGTCTGATGACTATGCTAAAGCGCGCGATACCAGCGACGATGATCATTGCAGCATGCAGTTTACCTGCACAGGCTGAATGTGACTTTTTTAGCTTAGACTCAATCATGCTGGCTTCTGATGATGAAAATAGCTGTCTAGATTTTTCTACGAGTATTGAGTCTTTTGGTGAGCGCATGCTGGAAATAACTGGTATGAGTGAAGAAGAAGCCGAGAGTACACCTGACTATTGGTCTGACTGGGTACTTCAAACCAAGGACACGCCACTGTTAACGCAAAGCCTCGAGTCTAACTATGTTGGATTGGGAATGTGGTTTCCTGAAGACTTAGAAGATGCGCAATATGATATGTCTACTGAAGAGTGGCTTTTGAATCATGGTTTGCAATTGAGCATTGGCTTCGGTGAGAAAGTAGAAGGTCAACCTCGTATGCGTTTTGATTATCGTTGGCATGATTCAAGAGATGCCGATTTGATGATGCAAGTCGAGTTACCGTTTTAGAAGGACGCTATTGTTCTTCAAGACTGCTAACTTAGCTTCTATTTAACCTGAATTAGTACTAAGAATTAAAAAAGCCGCAGAAACTCAGTTTTTGCGGCTTTTTAGTATCTAAATATTGGCTTTTATCAGCGACATTAGGCCTTATTAGCGGCTATAGGTCGTCGCCAAACACCAGCATACACAGTTGTTCAAACTCTTCTTCTTTACCTGAGAACAGATCATCGATCACAGCAGCACGCTTTTGACCTGATTGCATGCGCTTCTTCGCTTCGCGCATTACCATCACTAAGGTGTGCTCTTGTGGCAGGTTAGAGTCATCAATGTTCCACTGATTGAATCGTTGAGACAACGCACTTTCACAAAGCAGTGGTTTGAATGCCAACACTTCTTGCTTGAGTACAGAAAGCATGTCTTTGCACGCTTGCTCGGTATTGTTAGCACCTGAAGCTCGGCCGTGAGTAAGCTCTAACTTCTCTAGCAACGCCAAAGAGAGGTTAGTTTGTGTGATGTAACCTGCTTGGCGTGGGAAAGCATCTGTCAGTCGAACAGAGAAATCGACACGGCTAACTTGAGTGTTAGGGAAGTAGGTCAACGAAGTTAAGCAGTCAAATGGAATCCAAACGCTTTGGCCAGGTTCAACGGCGTACTCTTGCTTACCCAGTTTGATCAAAACCAAGCCACTTTGAACCGATACAAGGCTATGTTTTAGTACTTTCTTGCGTGGTGTGATCACCAGGTGTGAAAAGTAAGCCGATGTATATTCAATAGCGAAGTTCATAGATAGTACCTTAATTTTGGGGCGTCAAGATTACCGTTAATCTCAAAGAATGCCAACAATAACAGGCTATTTTCACTGTTTCTGGTCTGACCTTGTCAAAAGTATGGGCTCTGTAGCTGCGAGAAGTCAAAACAACGCGTAGAATGAGCCAGCTTTTTATTATATGAATGAAAAAATGACCTCTCCAACCGATCCATATGTTGATATTCGTCCTTACGGCGATGATGAAATTCCAGCGGCACTAAACCGTCTTATTAATGATGAAGAATTCATCAGTGCGATTCTGAACTACCGTTTTTCGAATCACGCAGCTTGGTTCCAAGCATTAATGAGCCCAATTCTACGTGTTTACTTAAAAATGAAGTGGAGCAAGCTGACTAGCGTTGAATCCATTCAGATTGAAGTGAAAAAGTACTTACGTGACACGTTAGCGAACACCACAAACGGTGTGACGTACACAGGCTTAGAGTCATTGGATGTGAATCAAGCATACTTGTTTGTATCAAACCATCGTGACATTGCTATGGATCCGGCGTTGGTGAACTACGCACTGCATCAACAAAATCACCAAACTTGTCGCATTGCGATTGGTGATAACCTTCTGAAGAAGCCGTGTGCGACAGAACTGATGCGCTTGAATAAGAGCTTTATCGTTAAGCGCTCTCTTAAAGGGCCGCGTGAAATGATGAAAGCGTTAGGACAGCTTTCTTCTTACATTAAGCACTCTTTGGATACCGGCAACTCTATCTGGATTGCTCAGAAAGAAGGCCGTGCAAAAGACGGTAATGATTTCACTGATCCTGCAATCCTTAAAATGTTCCATGTTGAAGGACGCAAACAGAAGGTGGCATTCCCTGAATACGTGAAGTCACTGAAGATTGTTCCTGTTGCTATCTCATATGAAAATGACCCTTGTGATACGGCTAAAGCGATCGAGTTGTTTGAAAAAGATGTAAACGGCAGCTACGAAAAAGGCGAATTTGAAGATATTGAGAGCATTATCCAAGGTATTGTGGGCAACAAAGGCCGCATTCACGTTGGTTTTGGTCAGGTTATCGATCAAGACTTTGAGACTCCAGAAGCATTGGCTGAAGAGATTGATCGCCAGATCCATGATAACTACAAACTGTTCCCAGTAAATCTATTGGCGGCAGAGAAAGAAGATGACTCGATCACTGCTACGGTTAAGAAAGAGTTCGAAGATAAGTTAGCGACGTTACCAAAAGGTGCGCGTCAGTACTTGATCGACAGCTATGCGAACCCAGTGAAGAACATTGGTTAGCGAACATTTCGCTTAATTGATTGAATTGAAAAAGGAGCCTCGAGCTCCTTTTTTTGTTTTTCTGCTTATACTTTGGTAGAAAGAGGTAAAGTCACAGGCAAGGCTAGCGCGCTACGGCACCGCCCAGTTCCAAATTTGTTGGCCAAGTCGTGACTGTGTTGCCACCTAAATAGATATTGCCTTTCACCGTCAACGTCTCTGGGAATGCAGTAATTGCTGAGCCGCCGATATATAGGTCACCGTCAATCACAATGCCATTTGGCAGTTCGGTTAAAGGGGTGCGAATCACACTCAGGTCGCCTCTCACTCGCAAGCCGTTTGGCAGCCTTTGCAGTGG
>NZ_MCYD01001184.1:0-2010 GCF_002876325.1 Vibrio sp. 10N.261.52.A1 | reverse complement strand
TCTTCATTAGTTGAAGGCGAACCAGATGGCGTTTTCTTGATAACAGGCAGGCCCATTTTCTCGAACAGAATCGCTTGCAGCTGTTTCGGAGAGTTCATGTTGAACTCTTGCTCAGCAATCTCGTAAGCTTTTTGTTCTAGCTCATCAAGACGAACCGCAATCTCTTGTGACTGTGCGCCAAGCAACATGTCATCAACGAATACACCGGTACGTTCAATGCGAGACATGACTGGAATCAGCGGTACTTCGATCTCTTCATAGATCGCTTTTAGCTTTTCATCTTGCTCGATGTTTTCCATTAAGCGATTATGCAGACGTAGTGTTACGTCAGCATCTTCCGCTGCATATGAAGACGCTTCACCTAGCTCAATCTGGTTGAACGTCAGTTGTTTCTTACCTTTGCCCGCAATCTGCTCAAACGAGATGCAGCTGTGTTGTAGGAAACGTAGCGCTAAGCTGTCCATGTCATGCTTACCGCCAACGCTATTGAAAACGTAAGACGCTAGCATGGTGTCATGCTTAATGCCTTTCATCTCAATACCGTAGCGCGCTAAAACGCTCATATCGTATTTGAGGTTCTGACCCACTTTAGCTTGTGCATCATCTTCAAGAATCGGCTTAAGCTGTTCTAGTACCCAATCGCGATCCAGCTGTTGTGGTGCGTCTAGGTAGTCATGAGCAACCGGTACGTAAGCCGCAACACCTTCTTCTGTAGCGAACGATAGGCCAACCAGGTTAGCTACCATGTAATCTAGGCTGTCTGTCTCAGTGTCAAAAGCAAACACCTCTGCTGCTTTCAGCTTCTCTAGCCAAGCGTTGAAAGTATCTTCATCAAGAATGGTTTCGTACTTGCTACGATCAATCGTCACTGCTGAAGTGTTCATTTCAACGGTTGAGGCTGCAGACGAACCACTGCTACGTACAGCGCCAGATTTCTCATCAGCTTCAACAACACCAGTACCACCCTCAAGGAGTTCATTTAGCCAAGATTTGAAGACCAGTTGACCATATAGCTTAATTAGCTCATCGGTGTTTGGTTGGGTTTTTACGAGTGACTCTGGTGTCTCTTCAAGTTCAACATCCAGTTTAATCGTCGCCAGTTGGTAAGACATTTCAGCGTTGTCTTTATTGTCGATAAGCTTCTTAGCCATCGTCTTAGAACCACGGAAACCAAGCGCTGCAATATCATCTAGGTTTTGGTACAACTTCTCGATGCTACCAATGCCTTGCAGTAGAGCTGTTGCTGTTTTGTCACCGACACCTGGAACGCCGGGAATGTTATCCACTTTATCGCCCATCAGTGCAAGGTAGTCGATAATCAGCTCAGGTGGGATGCCAAACTTCTCTATCACGCCTTCGCGATCCATCACCACGTTGGTCATGGTGTTGATCAAAGTAACGTTGTCATCAACCAGCTGCGCCATATCTTTATCGCCAGTACTGATCAAAACCGGCATGCCCGCTTTAGATGCTTGAGAAGCCAGCGTACCAATCACATCATCCGCTTCAACGCCTGGGATCGAGATAAGTGGTAGACCCATTGCGCGAATCACGTTGTGCAAAGGTTCGATCTGACAACGTAGATCATCCGGCATAGGTGGACGATTAGCCTTGTACTCTGGGTACATGTCATCACGGAACGTCTTTCCTTTTGCATCAAAAATAACCGCAATACGATCAGAAGCAAATTGACGCATCATGCTGCGCAGCATGTTAACTACACCGTAAACCGCGTTAGTCGGGATATCACCATTGCTCATGGTGCCAGGGTAAGCATGAAACGCGCGATATAAGTAAGAAGAGCCATCGATCAGAATCAATGGATTATCAGGAATACGAGCCATAATGTTTGTGTATCCAGTAAGTACAGAAATTATCTGTTAAGAATGCCACGTCTGTTGGTTGGATTCCACGTTGTCGATCCGTATCCGTTCACTCGGTTGTGTTCGATATAATCAATTTGTTGTTATTTTTTGTTCTTAGATACAGGCGTTCTGTGGATAACTCTGT
>NZ_MCYD01001183.1:0-1407 GCF_002876325.1 Vibrio sp. 10N.261.52.A1 | reverse complement strand
AGATCATGTACGTTGGAATATGAGCAAATAGACGCTGTACTTGCGGCAGACCGGCGATGAAATCATCGATGATGACACTTTCATCACGCCATTGTTGCTGCTCAGCTGGTGTGAGCTGGCGGCCAGCCTGCATGAAATTATTCTCGATCAACCGTTCGCGGTTAATGCACTGCCACAAGGTCGGTGACCAAACCAGCAGATACATGGCAATAAATTCAGACAATGTCACCAAGTGATTTTCACAATCAGTGGAGCTGAAGATGGGTATTCCGCGTTTAGGGAACAACTTATCGAGCAATGAGTGTGATGTGTTATGGTGTGGTAGTAAATGATCACGTTGATAGAGGTGATAGTCGCTGTTAAACAGAGCTTCACTGCTATCGATTTTTCCGTCTAATGAATCGGTCGGTAGTGCTTCGCTCACTAATCCAAGTAGCTGAATCACTTGATGAATCGCATCGAGTGTTGGACCGGCAACGTGATCTGCGTAGATCTGGTCGCCGCTCATCATCAGCATATCTGGACGCTCTAATACGGCTTGCTGCTCAACTTTATTATCGGCTGCGACTAGGCTGTCTTTGCTTGGATGATGAGGATTACGACAGGAACCATGCAAGATGTAGTCGGCGCTGGTTGATATTTTAAAGGCTATTCTTGGCGCACCAGTGGTGTCTTGTTGCTCTTGGTACACTAAATGCGGAGCCAACTTGGTTAACGCACCTTGATCAGTCTCTATCTGATATTCCAAAGGCGTGTTGGTTGGAAACTCACCTTTTAATTGAATCAAGCTTACCCAAGCATGTGTGCCGACCTGAATCGATTCGTGTTCGCTCAGTGGTGACCTATAGAAAGGGGCTTCTTGGCCTTGGTTGTATAGCTCTGCATTACCATTGAGTGGTGTACTCGTAACAACCCAAAGCACAACCTCAGTTGCGGTCGTCCTTCTTAAAATAGGGCCAGCGAGTAAGAAGGGGAGAGAAGATGTCATCGGGCGTTTCAAGTCGATTCCTAAATCTTTGGTGGTTAGTCGTTCAGCGCTTGGGCGTTGTATTCTGGAGCGGCCATTTCATGTTCATTGGGTTCAATGTCTGGCTCTGTTGATTCCAAGATTTCGATAACTTCTGAGCTAGAAAGTTCATGTCCCATCAGAAATATTGCTAATAGGGCGTCGGCTTTCGTTTTGGTATCAGAAGGCTCATCCAACACTTGCTCGAGTTTTTCTCGAATCATTGCGATCTCGTGCTCAACAAAGCCACGGCCTTCGCTGTCCCCTTGGTTTTCTTCAGGGGCGTTATCGAATTCAAGAAAGAGCATCTCACCGTCTAATTTTGTGTTGATCAGTCGCTCTGGCAACCATTCCTCACCCATAACGATATCTGGGTCGGAATCATTGGGTAAGTGGTCTAT
>NZ_MCYD01001182.1:0-3329 GCF_002876325.1 Vibrio sp. 10N.261.52.A1 | reverse complement strand
CATTAACATTTAGTCAGTTCGTTAGTATTGACATGAACTTATGTCGAGACACCTTCGAGCATTATCAGGCGAGCCTATGACGGATAATTTCTCCCCTTCTGCCAGTACCATTGTGGCAAAAGATTCTAAAAGCAATGAGCATGCAGTCAGCGAGTTGACTATTTCTGAGTATTTATCGAAGCCGTTTAAAATAGAATTAACGCTCATATCTAAAAGCTTTGTTATTGACGACCAGCTTGGACAAAAGCTCGCGGTTACGCGATTTGTCAATGATACCGATAACCTAACCGCTACCCGAGTGTTCAATGGTATTGTTACGCAAGTTCAGCTGTTGGGTATGGACAGTAACCTGCAATATTCAAGTTACCGCGTCACTCTTAGGCCTTGGTTCTGGTTGTTAAAACACACCCACTCATTTCGTGTTTACCAAAACCAATCAACCAAAGACATAGTGTCAGATGTGTTAACGCAAGCCGGCTTTAGTGGCTCCTTTAAAACGGGAACCATGCCCTCCTCTAAACGGGAATATTGTGTTCAGTACAATGAAAGTGACTTCGACTTTGTCAGTCGCTTATTAGCGGAAGAAGGCGTTCATTACTTTTTCCAACACAGCGATTCTGATCACTTGATGATGCTCCAAGACGCACAGAGTCCATTTCAAAAATCAGATGCCGGTAAAATGGATATGATTGAGACGCCTTCTGGAAGCAATCCTCTAATAGATAAATGGATGCCGCAAGGTCAGTTTCATGGTGCTAGCATAGAACTAACTGCTTATGACTACTCGCAAAGCAAGTTGGTCAGTAGTAAAGAGAAGAAATCTAGTCACAAGATCGCGAACAACACCAAATTAACCAAACAATACTATCCAAGCCTTGGTATTACCGGTGGAATGGAAGACCTTGCCAGCAACCTAGTCAAACGACGTATTGAACAACTAGAGCAAAGCTATCAAACCGTCCACGCAGAAGCACAGCATGATTCATTCGAACTAGGCACTTGGTTTTCATTGTCGTCACACCTAGATAAGTCTCAGCTTGGCGACTATCTCGTTACTGAGCTCCGTATTAGTTACAACAGTGACAACCATTGTGAAACAAACCTCTCACTGATCAACACTTCAATTCCAAATTACCCGACGCCGAGAGATAAAGCCAAAATACACGGTTTACAAAGTGCGGTAGTTGCAGGAAGCACCGCTGGTGAAATTAACCAAGATGACCAAGGTCGAGTTCGAATCCAGTTTCATTGGGATACTGAAGCTTCAGGTGACAAAACCAGTTGCTATGTCCGTGTCGCTCAAATGATGGCAGGCAGCAGCTATGGTGCACAGTTTATTCCGCGAGTGGGACAAGAAGTCTTGGTGAGCTTTATCGATGGAGATCCAGACCAACCTATCATCACCGGCAGTGTCTACAACAGTAAAAATCCACCACCTTACAAAGAAGCCAACTCAACCAAAACAGGTATCAGCACTAAGCTAAGTGGATTAGCCAATGAGCTCTATTTTGATGACAAGAAAGACAATGAGCTCATGTACATGCATGCCACCAAAGATTTCACCAAGGAAGTAGAAAACAACCTAACTGAAACCATCAAAGGTGAATTGCTTCAGAAGACGACCAAACAAGTGACAGTCTCTACAGAGGACAACTACACCCTGACATCAGACAAAGCGATCAGCGAAAAAGGTAAATCCATCTCGTTAGAAGCCGATGACAAAATTGAGCTAACCGTTGGATCAAGCAAAATTACCATGTCTTCCTCTTCGATTAGCATTGAAGCCAGCAACATTGACATCAAAGCTAGCAGCGCACTCAATCTTGAAGGGATGAACGTGACCAGCAAAGCAACATCAGCGAACAAAATATCTGGCGTAACCACAGCCCTCGAAGCGACAAGCTCTAACAGTATCAAAGGTCTTAGTGTGGCAATTAAAGCAGATACAACCCTTTCCGCTGAGGGCTCACTGAGTGCCGAGTTTAAATCCGGCTTAAAAGGCACATTCGATGGTGGTGTTATGGGCGAGCTAAAAGGTGCAATTGTTAAGGTGAATTAGCAGATTCAAGCCGCTAACACTTAAACCACACCAAAGCGAAAATTTAGGTAGAACGAAAACATGTATAAAAAGATTCCGTATCAAACAGGCCGCCAATTACTCGATCGGTTCTCTAGCTCAGACGAAGCTCAAGCCCTGATCGATGAAGAGCTCAGTATCAACGACGCCATTGAAACCCTTTTAGAGAACGAGCTTTACTTCGACTTGGTTCAACTTCTTGCTCACGGACTTCCCGTACGTGAAGCAATATGGTGGGGAGCGCATACACTCGATGCAAGAAATGACGTGTGGTCTACCATGCAAAAGCAATGCATCTCTACAGCAAAAGCTTGGGTTAAATCGCCATCAGAAGAGCAAAGGCGTAAGAGTGAACTATTCTCAAACAAGCTCAATTTAAATTGTGGCCCATCCTGGTTGGCGCAATCAGTATTTTGGAACGGGTCTGGCAGTATTGTTGCACCAGATTTGCCAACGGTTCTCCCAGATCCTTTTCTATACTCTAAGGCGGTAGCTGGCGCGATTAACCACTCGGCAGCGTTACCAAACTGGGACAAAACAGACGAGTACTACAAAAAATCTATTGGCATAGCGCTTGAGCTTGCCAAGGGAAGCAAGGCATAGGAGTTACCGATGACATTAGCCGCACGACTAACCGACATGCATGTATGCCCAATGCAAACACCTGCTGTCCCGCCTATCCCGCATGTTGGAGGACCAATCAGTGGACCCGGTGTTCCGACTGTTCTGATTGGTAATATGCCCGCAGCAACACTCGGCGACATGTGCGTCTGTGTTGGTCCTCCTGATAGCATCATCAAAGGCAGCGCTACAGTTCTCATTATGAGCAAACCTGCCGCTCGTATGGGCGATACCACAAGCCACGGTGGCACTATTGTCTTGGGTATGCCAACAGTGATGATTGGAGGCTAAACACCTTACATTTCATAGGGTTTCACAAAAGCGTGACATCGGTCCACTTTTTTAGATGAAGTTCAAAGTTTTAAGTAAATATCTATTTTGCATGAGACTTTTCACAAAAAAGCTCTAGAATTAATAAATGTTAACAAGTGTTTACGAAACATAAGGAATATGTATCAAAATGTGACACTTTGTGCGATCGGAATAACAAATAGATTTTTTACAGGATGTATATGACAGAAATCGCCGACCTACTTGTTCCAATCTCGGATGATGCGCCCTCTGGCTCTTATTTGAAACTAGATCGAAGTGCCTATCGCAGTTTAAGAAACGTTTACAATAGCGCTCAATC
>NZ_MCYD01001181.1:0-9800 GCF_002876325.1 Vibrio sp. 10N.261.52.A1 | reverse complement strand
TGGACCTTATTGTATTACTGCTTATTTAAAAAGTATGGATAAATTACCCCTTAACTCGCCTCTTAAGCTACATAAATTTGATGCGGCGCAGGTTTCATTCAGGGGGGCTCCTGTCGAAGTTAATGGTTTAGAGGAATTGAAAGACTTCGCTTTTGAACTCTATAAGGTCACGGGAATAATTACTCCCGGCGAGTACCCAGATTACATTGAACACTCCGGCTACAATTCATTAGGAGCAATGCTGTATGTTCTTCGTCAATTTGGCATAGAGTGTGAGGTTCTTATTAGAGATGCACAAACGGATGAATATTTGCGTCGAGTTTTCCCTATCGAATTTGAGCTAATTGAAAAGCTGGGTGTTTCAACAAAAATTTTGTCGTTAGGCAAGTCGACACCCAACAACACAATGTTGATATCAGTTATCAGGGTAAATGGTTCACTGCATTACGTACTTAACGATGCTAAGGGCAACTGGTTTGATTCAGGTATAACTGGTACTAGAGCCGAGTGGGACTCAATTGAGAGTTGGCACACTGCAGCTAACAAGCGTGAAGGCGCTGCTTGGTTAGGGATATCAATTCGAGTCAAATATTAAGTACACAACAAAATACCTAACAAAGGTTCTCGCGCTTGGCAGTTTCAGACTCATCTTTATGACCACACGAAATTCAGTTCAAGTTGTATGGCGTAATTATTCATTGGCTAGTTTTTAACCTTAAGGAGATTTATGGACAAATTTTTGATGCTTCAAGAACTTGGTGCGGGTGACTTTCAGCACCTTAACGGTTCATTGGAAGCACACCTGAAAGGAACTGAACAAGTTCTAATTAACTGGGGTAGTAGCGAGTTACTTCAAATCGCAGGTCTCTTTCATGCCGCGTATGGAACAGCGGGTTTCGATGAAAATATGGTGTCGTTAAGTCAGCGCCAAGAAATAGCGCGAATTATTGGTAATGATGCAGAAGCATTGGTTTATTTGTATTGCTCATGCGACCGAGACTATGTATTCCCTCAATTTGGTAAGGTGCTAGAAATCCAATTTAAAGACAGATTTACTGGTTCAATATTCAAACTCGAGAGTGCAACGGTGAAGTTGTTTTGCGAGTTAACGGTCGCTAATGAGCTAGAGCTTGTTTATCGCTGTGAAGAGTTCAAACTCAAATATGGTGCTGAGCTATTTGAGCTGTTCCAAGGTATGGACAGCTACTTGAGCTCCGAGGCAAGAAAGGCGTACAAATCAGCATTTCCGAGTCTCGCATAACAAATTGTTCAAGAGCGATTCGGCACGTATGTCATTTTCCATCCAATAGTTGAGTTCGATTTCTACGATGGTAAGGTGAAGCTTTGTCGTCGCATTGCTAATACTTAAATGCGGCGTAAGTAGTCAGAAGTAAAAAGGATTTATAGATGGAATTAAAGTATCGTTCAGCTGAATTTGAAGATTTGGACAGTCTTGTTGCTTTGCTTTCAAATGACCCACTTGGTAGTAAACGAGAAGATGCGGCTATTCCGTTGAATCGTGGCTATATTGAAGCGTTCGAAGCGATTACCCGAGACCCAAACAACGAATTATTGGTTGTTGAACTGGAAGGCGCTCTAGTCGGGATGCTTCAACTAACCTTTATTCCGTATCTGACACATATTGGTAGTTGGCGCTGTCTTATCGAAGGTGTTCGAATCCATAGTGACTATCGTGGACAAGGTTTCGGTGAGCAAATGTTCGGACACGCTATCGAACTGGCAAAAAATAAAGGCTGTACAATCGTTCAGTTAACAAGCGACAAGCAGCGCCCTGACGCCATCAGGTTCTATGAAAAACTCGGATTTAAAGCAACGCATGAAGGATTCAAACTCGCGCTGTAGGCTATCTGCTAAACAACTATTTAGTGAATCGCAACGCATCGCTTTTTGATCATGCTTTGCGTTTCATTGCTTACTGTAGAACACGGGAACTTTGCTATTGCGTTGTGCAATGCTAGCAACGTAACGGTTCGTAGCCATTGTTGTTTATCTATTTTGGCATTTATTATTGTTGTAGTGGCTTTGGTGATAGCCTTCGTTACTTTGGCTGTTGCTTTCAAAATATAAAAATGAATCCTTTTCTCATTTTAAGTTATTGAAATTTCGATAGTGCCATGCGTTCTTCTTTCAGCCCAATTTCGTCTCTCAATTGTAGCAAAGTTTTGTAGCCGCCCGTCTCACTTTTTTACTCAATCTCTTTCATATCATCTCAATTTTAAATATGTTTGCGCATATGAATTTAAGTGGTGAATTTATCGATATATTGCTTAAGAATTGTTTGTCGTGCATGAATTTTTACTTTGCGGTGTTTTATTTGATTTGGGTGCTGCCCCTTAACTTTTGTATTGTATCGTTCAAACCTTTTCGATTCGCCATACCACAATGTGCTTAAAATAAGAGGAAAAGAAATGGATTTAAATTCAGTGCTATTATTTGTGGTTGCTTGCCTGGCGATCAATATGATTCCAGGGCCTGATGTCATCTACATTGTTTCAAATACAATGAAAGGAAAGATGGTGAGTGGAATGAAAGCTGCTGTTGGCTTGGGTGTTGGTTACTTCATCCATACTTTAGCCGCATGCTTAGGCTTATCCGCAATAATTTTGAGCTCTGCTTTAGCTTTTAGTGTTGTGAAATGGCTAGGTGCTTTGTACTTGGTGTACTTGGGTATTCAGTCCCTAATCTCAATGTGGCGAGGGGGCAACAAAATTGTTGTGAGTGAAAACGCCGAAACCGAGAGAAGCGTATTTGTTCAAGGTGTCATTGTTAGCGTTTTAAACCCAAAGGTTGCACTCTTTTTCCTTTCGTTTCTGCCTCAATTTATTGATACATCAGTTGGCTCTGCTTCAACACAATTATTGATACTTGGTTTGTTGTTTAGTGCGTTAGCAACACTATGTAATGTTTTATACGCCTCAGTGGGAAGCTGGGTGTTTAGTCGACCAAATTCTGAACGTTATTCTCGAACACTTGAGGGTGTATCTGGTTTTTTGCTTATTGGGTTGGCAGGTAAAGTTGCAATCAGCGAGCGCTAGTCACATAACATAAGTACCAATTCGATTTAATATACTCGGCAATCTCTGTTTGCCGAGTTCTTCTCGCTTTAATACATCAAATTTGCATAGTCGTTATCGTGTTATGCATTAACAGGTAATACGGTTTTTTCGATGACAATGGGCTAATACTAGATTCACTTTGCTTGGCATTTCTTGGGTTAAGCATGGTTCAAACAAGGAGTGTAAATATGAAGCAAGACTTTTCTACATTAGCGACAACCGAGTACGGAAACATATTGGGTAACCAGTACTTTATGGATTTCAATATTGGTCCTCTTTGGCAGGACATGCCGCGAATTTGTGGCGAAGCTTTTACGGTTCAGTTAGCTGCTGGTGATAACTTAATGCTTCATTCTGCAATATACGAAGCACCAAAAGGCTCAATCATTGTCGTCGATGGCGTTGATAGCGAATATGCAGTAGCAGGAGGCAATGTATGCGCAGTTGCTAAGAGCCGAGGCATAAAAGGCTTTATTATTGACGGTGTTATTCGGGACTTAGGTGAAATTACAGACATGAAATTCCCAGTTTTTGCTAAAGGTGTTCATCCAGTTCCGGGAAAAAAAGAGGTTTATTCTGAACTAGGTACTGAAATTAGATGTGGAGGCATAAACGTCTCAACGGGAGATATCATTGTGGCTGATATCGAGGGAATTGCTGTTATTCCTCAGTCCAGAAAAGATGAGGTATTTTTAATGGCTTCAGAGAAGGCCAATAAAGAAGCCTCGTTAACATTGGCTCAGTGGGAAGAGAATCATAAGGCGAAGATCAAGCAAGCAATAATCTGTGCGAAACAAAAACAAAGCGTGCAAAATGATGTAGGTTGACCCAAAGATTTAAGACTTGCGTTACATGAGATTCACCAAAGACTAAGTCTTCTATCGAGTTGTTGAGATATAAGTGCAATTCAGATGTGCAACTTTTGGTAATTAACGTTCCCTGACGATTATCGAATTTTTCTTCAAGCTAACTACTAAGACAGGGAACTGAAATGAACAGATTAACATGGACTGCACTTGTGCCGCTTTTGCTATCAATGGCCATGGTGTTTAGCACTTATAGTTACGGAAGCCAGAGTGGGTTAGAAGCTTTCACTGTCTCTTTGGTGTTGTCTGCACCTTTAATTTTTACCTTTTTGCTCGTTTTCTCATTTTGCCGAGATGGCGCTGCTGACATGCATGCGTTACTTGGAACCATTGCCATTTGTATGCACTTATCTACGGTATTGTTACATGTTTGGTGGAATGGATTCATGTTCACCGATGTGACCAGAAACGACGGTTTAGGGCCAGCACAAGGGTATTCTGGTTTGATACTTTGGCTGGGTAGCATCAAGGCAATGATCATTGGCGTCGCTGTTGGAGTCTGCGCACATTTCGTGACTCGAATGGTTAGAAGGCTCGCCTTCAGATAAGATTATCTAGCTTACCAACACCTCTAGCAAAAGGAGTTTGAAGTATGTTTTATAGCAAGGAGCTCAACAAAGGGTTGCTCTTGATCCTCATTGTGCTTAGCGTGTTTATTGTATTTGCATCTGACAACGGCTTCGGCGCCTTGTTTGCTCTGTCGATAAACGCTTTAATTGCCATTCTCTTTTTCTCCATGACGATTGAGCTCAAAGGCGAAACGCTGACTTGGTATTTCGGTTTTGGTTTTTGGCGTAAGGTTGTGAAGGTATCTGATATCGTCGAGACATCGTTTTATCAAACTAAGTGGTATCAAGGTATTGGTATCCGAATGTTGAGTGATGGATGGCTGTATAACGCCTCAACAGGCTCAGCAATAAAGCTAAGCTTAAGCGTTGGAAAAAACATTTATATTGGTTGTAAAGACGCACAAGGTTTGAAGGTTGCGTTGAGTAAAAGCAGTTAGTCGAATGAAGTGACTAACTGTGTGAATGATCTGGGTTGGTTTTAACGGGTACAGGTAAATTGTGATTGAATTTAAAACGGTAGGTCTTTTTGTACTTACGGCGATAGCGGAAATAGTAGGGTGTTATTTACCTTACCTTTGGCTAAGGGAAGACAAGAGTGTTTGGTTACTTATTCCGGCGGCCATCAGCCTTGCCGTATTTGCTTGGTTACTCACGCTACACCCTACAGCAACAGGGCGAGTTTATGCGGCTTACGGTGGTGTGTACATCTCAGTCGCACTGGTATGGCTGTGGCTTGTCGATGGTGAGAAGCCAACAACGTGGGATCTAGTTGGTGGTTCGGTGGCGCTGCTTGGTATGGCGATTATTATGTTCGCACCAAGAAACGTGTAATTAGACGCTGTTCCGGCGCAATTTGAATTGATTATTTTCAAGAAGGAATGAGAGTACATGACAAAGGTTGATTGGCACAAAAATCATATAGATGAGAACACGTTAATCACGGATAGCTATAAAACGACTCAGAATGTCCGTCGATATTTTAAATCCCAACTTGGTGAACAGTTTAAGTTTGATCGTGATTTCATGCTTTGGATGAAAAGCTCAACGGGATTAACGATGGGTGATGCCGTACAAGAGTGGGCGAAGCGCAACCAAGCTAAGTAGTCACGTTTGTATGAATAGAAAAATACCGCTGATTGATTCAGCGGTATTTTTTGTTTATTGCTTTGGTGAATTGTGTGTCGGTCTTTTAATTTACAGCAGCTAACTCGACATTTTCTGTATTGTTAGAGACTTTCCAATCACCACCGAGTGCTTTATATACAGCGATAGTGCTGTTCGCGGTTTGTAGCTTGGCGGCCATTTCACGTTCTGCGATGCGAATGTCTGGGCGCTGCTCCAATAAATCTGAAGGGATGCCCGTTGGGATAATATCTTTCATTCTTGGCAGAGTATAGTCACCCGCTAAACGCTGATTAACGTTCGAAAGTGACTCACCTAGTAATACCGCCATACGCTGCTTGTGAACTTGTTCTGCAATTTCTAACTGAGGAACAATAGATTCCGTTGCAGCGAGCATCGCTTTGGCCTGTGCCAGATCTAACTCAGAGCCATAACCGCTTGAACCACTTTGGTGACGAGTTCAAGCGTTCGTTGTTGGTCTTGTATGTTCTCCATGGCGATTGCTTTGCGTTCTTGAGCGCCACGGTATTGAAGGTAGTTGTGGATCACGTCTGCGGTGATTAAGGTATTTAACCCCGATTGGAAGATTTCGGCTTGTTCGACACGAATCGAAGCTGCGTTTGCTTGTCTGTCGATGCGTCCAAACAGGTCCATTTCCCACGCGATGCTCGCGCCAAGAAAACCGCCATCGTGTTGTGCCTCCAGCAATGACATACCGGTTGCTGATTCAACCGCATCTGACGCGCCAAATACTGGGCCGAGTAGGGAGTCATTCTCACTCAGTTGATAGTTGTAGTAACCACCACCGACATTCACGGTCGGTACTCTAAAGCGCGAGCTTGCAGCTCCTCTAATGCAACTTGGTAATCGTGTGGGTCGAGTTGAGCGATAGGCTGACCTTTTTGCACTCGATCGCCCGTTTTAACGAGCAATTCTTGTATGGTGCCGGGAACACGGAATGCCACGCCTGCGGTTTCTACTGATTGAAGCTCCCCTGTGAAGGTTTTACTCGACTGTTGAGATGCAGATTCAAGTTGGATAACTTGAATGGGACGCTCTTCCGTTACTTTAGATGAATCTGCAGTTGGCTCCGTAGAAACAGAATGGTTGCAACCGATAAGAGGGAGAAGAGTGGCTGCGAGTAGAGAGTAGCGATAGATGGACATCATGAATTGCTCCTAAATATTGATGGAGCAATTCTATCGAGATGAAGACTAGAGATAATTAGTGCTAACGGTATAACACTGTCATACTATTTCTGACAATAATTAGAGATTTGGTAGTTCTTGTAACAAAAAATCAATCAATAATTGACTTGCGTGGCTGAGTGCTTTGCGCAGCGGGTACAACAACCAAGCTTCTTCTTGTTGCATGGTGTGATCAGGAAAAAGGTTAATCAGTGACCCTTCTTTAAGCTCTTGCCTCACCATGAGTTGTGGCAATAACGCAATGCCTCGGTGCCGCGCCGACGCTCCTTTCACAAAACCAATGCTGTCACTAACAATAGACGGCTCGACTTTGACGACTTGATTTGATATTTCCTACTCTTTATCGATGTCACCACTTGGCCAACGAAAACAGACGAACGGAAATTTCGCTAACTCCTCAAGGGTGGCTGGCCTGCCGGTTTTAGCGATGTATTCTGGGCTAGCAACGAATATACGCTGTAGATCCATTACTTTACGTGCAACTACATTTGAGTCGCTTAAACGACCGCCATGCATTGCAAGGTCTAACCCTTGGCGATACATGTTGATAAAACCGTTACTGATACTGCGAATATCGAGTTCAATTTCTGGGTAGAGATCTTGGAACTTGAATAGGGTGGCTTGGACGATATCACCGGTCTCTGGAACCAAACCGATTTTGACTCGACCGTGAGGCACTTCTAGTAAGTTTGATGCCACGTGATTGGCTTTTTCCAAAGCACCCAATGCTTTCAACAGCGCGTTGTACGGAAAAACAACTGTATATTGAGTGATTTCTCTAAATCATTGATTCGACGACTGACGTTCGCTCGCGGAAGATCCAGTGCGTTCGCGGCAGCTGTAAAGCTTCCAAGCTCAACGACGGTAGTAAATAATTTAAGATCTTCAATTTTCATAGCAAAGCGGCATTGAATACAAAGTGGGAATGTTCACGCGGCATCGTATATTAAATGGTATCTAAAATCGAAAAAACAATGAGTAGTTAATGACTCATTGGTTTTGATAGGACATAAATCAAAAAGTGCAGAATTACCCGTGACCGAATCTGATAAATGACTGCAAAGTCGATTTTTAGCGACCTCGGCCATCAACCATCACAACGATCGTTTTTGTGATAATGCGTAGGTCAGTCGCAATCCAAGATTTTACAGAGCATAGGCTTAATGCGTAACTGTGGTCGAATCCAACTTTACGGCGCACGTCTTCAATACAAGTGTCATAGCCTTGATTAACTTGTGCTAGCCCTGTGATACCAGGCATAACGCCATAAGTACGGTCAGCAAAGTAAGGAATCTCGTTTTCTAACTTCGTGTAGAAAGTTGGGCGTTCTGGGCGTGGACCAATTAGAGACATTTCACCCTTTAGCACATTGAATAACTGAGGGATTTCATCAAGTCGAGTTTTTCTTAAGAAGCGACCGACCGGCGTAATTCTGGGGTCGTTTTGTGTAGCCCAAACCGCACCAGAGCGAGACTCCGCATCTTCGTACATGCTTCTGAATTTCATGATCTCAAAGATTTCCATTTTCTCTGGTGTTGATTTACCGACGCGAAGCTGCCGATAAAGCACTGGACCACGAGAAGTGAGAACAATGGCTAGAGCAATGATAGGGAACACTGGTGACAAGATAATAAGTGCAACCAATGAGACTACAAAATCGAAGGTACGCTTCGCACGAGAGACTTTGTGTTGGTATAGGTTTTGATTTGATTGTTGGTCGATATTAATCATGGTCAATCCTTAACGATTTGCACGAGTCCAAGGTGAGTTTTCTAATCCAAGTAGGTAGCGTAAGCCACCGATGAAGTTGGCATAATGACCAACCACTAAATAAGAGATTAATGAAACAGGTTTGGTGACTAGGCGTTTCGGTAATATGCAGCCAAGTAAGCCAATGGTGTATATAGCAATCTGTGCCCACAGCAGTGCTTCAAACACTAAATAGTGATTTAGGAGAGCTGAGCACACTAAGCACATGATCATCAAATAGGGGGTCAGTAGGCGTAGCCCTTTACCTGAAAAGAAAGCGAAAGCGATGCCTTTGAACTTAGGACTGAACAAGCCGAATAATCGGATAGCTTGCTGCATGTTACCTGCCGAGATACGTAAGCGACGTTTGAAATCGGTTTTGAGGTTTGACTCTTCAAGCTCCAGTGCAACCATTTGAGTTTCATATTCGGCGATATAGCCTTGCTTGACGATTTGCATCGGTAAAATGAAATCATCATTAATGGTATTGAGTGGCAGTGGTTCGAAAAGTGATGTTCTAAATAAGTAGAAGGCGCCATGAGAACCTAAACTGGACCCCAAAGATGCTTCACACTGTTTCACTGCCGTTTGATATTGCCAATAGGTGTTTTCACCTTCGTTTCCTGTCGGGCATAACAGATAAGTAGCGTTAACGACACCAACCTTGTCACTTTCGAAGTGAGCAGCGGCAATTAAAAGTGCATCCAATGATATCAGGGCTGACACGTCACTAAGTGCTGTGATGTCGCTGGTTATGTTTGTCACTTCTTCGTTTACTACTGAGACTTTACCTCGGTTCTGAGTGTGTTCATGTATCTCGAAATGGATGTCACTGCACATTGCTTCTTGAATCGTCATCTGAGCAATGTCGACAGTATTATCAGTGCAGCCATCACACGCGATAATCACTCGTAGCTTCTTTTTCGGATAGTCGAGAGAAGCTAGGTTACGGACTTTATCTGCTATCCATTGCTCTTCGTTAAATGCCGGTACAAGAATGGTGATGCTTGGTAACGTACAATCTTGTTTTTCATCTTTGTAGCAGCGATGGCTTTCTTCTACTTGACGTGCTGGATGGCCTTTCGCATACCAGCGTAAAAGGATCGGATACGCTGCATGGTGATAGACAATCAACATTCCGGAAAACAAACACAAACCGGCTAACACCCAATCAATCATGCACAAGCTCCTTGAGAAATATTGTCGTAA
>NZ_MCYD01001180.1:0-6568 GCF_002876325.1 Vibrio sp. 10N.261.52.A1 | reverse complement strand
CTATAGGGTGCAAGAAGTTAGTGGTTTTTGAAAAGATTATGCGGTGGAAGTAATAAGGCTTTCTCTCTCCAGTTCGTTTTCTTCGTTTTTTCCATCTTTGTAAGTGGCCGCTATTTCGACAAAAAGGCCTTCGACGGCTAAAAAGGCTTGAACAACTTGCGGATCGAAATGAGAACCTGCACCTTCTAAAATGATCGCTTTGGCTTGTTGATGTGTAAATGCTGGCTTATAGACTCGTTTAGAGATTAATGCGTCATAAACATCGGCTAATGCCATTAAACGAGCCGACAAAGGAAATTCTATCGATAGCTTTCGCGGATTGATACAAGAAAGTGGTTAGTGTTGGATTTTTGTTAGCTAGGTGGGGAATATTACAGCGTTACTATGAATAGGTTTGAATAGCCTCGGTTGAGTCTCGAGGCTATTACGTCGATGAGGTTGCGATGAGAGCTGAGAAGATTAGCTACAACGCGACCTAACGATTATTAAAAGGCGATTACTTTTTCAGATTGATTTCAGCTTCAATTGAACCAGTTTCAATCTCTGGGTGTGACGCCAGCTTGTCTGCTGCCCATTGGTTGATGTGCTTAAGAATTGCAGATACTGCGTGCTTTTCAGTAGGTGCTTGATCTTGCTCTACATCTAGCTTCTGCTTTGGATGTGAGCCTGTCGCATCTTCAGCAATATGGAGCCAATCTGGGTGCCAGTAGTATGGCTGGCCACTCGGTGTTGTCCAACTGTGAACACCGTTTGACTCTCCTTTATAACTTAACTGATCTGCTTCTATTTTTTTCATTGTTATCTCGCATGTTTTTGGGTTACATCAAATTATTGAGGCGTAAAGCGAATTTAGCTCTTACCTTGGGTACAAACTTAGCAAAGCTTACAAAGTTATCTGTGAACCAATTCACACAATTATAGAAATTAGGTGCAATCATATGGATAGAAGCAATAGTTGATCACGTTAATGATAAGATCACCCGTCCACAGGAATTTATCTAGGTAGTACAATTAGATGGCGCGTTATGAAGAGCTTGCAAAGGATATTCGGACTCAGATCGCTAATAACACGTGGCGTTCAGGGGAGAAGATCCCTTCTGTACGCATGAGTTGTCGTAACTATAACGTCAGTAATAGTACTGTTTTACAAGCCTATCAGTTGTTAGAAAGTGAAGGTTGGATCATTGCCAAGCCTCAGTCTGGCTACTTTGTCGCCCCTAAGGTCGACGGCGTTGACTACGAAGCGCCAGTAGCACGAGAGAAGAAGGCGATTAATGATCGCTTGTTCGATTTCTTAAAGTCCAGCTCAGCAGAAGGCGTCATTCCTTTTGGCTCCGCTTTTCCTGACCCAGACCTTTTTCCTTTACCTACCTTAACTCGTAATCTAGCCAGCGCCGGCAGGAAGATGACGGGTGCCAGTGTCATTAACAATCTACCACCTGGAAGTGAATCTTTAAGAAGGCAGATAGCACAGCGTTATCTACAGCAAGGAATTACGGTTAACCATCAAGATATTGTGATTACTTCGGGTGCGATGGAAGCTCTGAACTTGAGCCTGCAAACCGTGACTCAATCTGGCGACTATGTTGTGATTGAATCGCCGGCATTTTATGGCGCTTTGCAAGCGGTAGAGAGGTTAGGGCTCAAACCGATAGAAGTGGATGTTTGCCCAGTCAACGGATTGGATATTGAACAGTTTGAAAGCATGCTGAAGGACCATAATGTGAAAGCATGTTGGCTGATGACGACTTTTCAAAATCCGACAGGCACAAGTCTATCAGACGAAGCTAAACGCCGCGTTGTAGAGATAGCAGAGCAGCACAATACCTACATTATTGAAGATGACGTTTATGGTGATCTTTACTATGAAGGACACAAGCCTAAGCCCCTGAAGGCGTTTGATAAAACGGATTCGGTTTTGCTGTGTGGTTCTTATTCAAAAAGTCTTTGCCCTGGCTACCGCGTGGGTTGGGTGGTCAACACTCGCTTCAACGATGCGATTCAGAAGTTGCAGCTGCTATCCACGCTCTCTAGTAGTGCGCCAGTTCAGCTTGGTGTCGCACATTTTTTAACTCATGAAAGCTACGATAATCATCTGCGTAAATTACGTAAGAATCTCTTGAAGAGAAAAGCACGCTTTTTAGAGGTCATCAAACAATATTTTCCACACTCTATTCAGCTTGAAGAACCCGCTGGTGGCTATTTTATTTGGATACGTTTCACTGCTGGTTTCGATAGCCAGCAGTTTCATCAACTAGCGATCGCACAGGGGATAAGTGTCGCATCGGGTGATTTGTTTAGTGAGCAGGGTAGTGTGGATAACGCTATTCGACTGAACTTCTCTTATGAACTGACTCAAGAAAGAGAGCAAGCCCTGAAACTGCTTGGAAAACTCGCACATCAGTTAGCGAATTAAGTGCCGACCTAAACGCTAACTGGCTCATAAAAAACGACATAATGCTAACTGTACGGTTTTAATGTGGCGAAACTGTACGCCTTATTGGCTACAGAGTTGTGATTCAATAACGGTAGACCAAATATTGGAGAGGCTGTTATGTTGAAGATGACTATGGGAAATGAAGTGAAGCTGATTGTTGTCGCGATTGTGTGTGCGCTTCTGCTTATTCTTGGCCATGTATTATTGGCAAAAGCATTCGCTGATATGGCTTGGGCGGAATACACCACCGCTGCGATTCCATTTGTAATGATGGCGATATGTGGTCTCGCGATAAAGTATGCAAGTAATCAGGACGTTGATTAGCGCACCTATCAAGGAGCTTGGTTTGGCATGACTCTAAATGATGTTTTCGTTCTGTTCTGAATATAAAAAAACCTCCGCAATTGCGGAGGTTTTGTTTTCTTTCTTTTAATTCGAGCTTAACGCGGAATTAGAAGTTCGCAGAGCGAGGAGTACGTGGGAATGGGATAACGTCACGTACGTTGCCCATACCTGTTACGTAAGATACTAGACGCTCGAAACCTAGACCGAAGCCAGAGTGAGGCACTGTGCCGTATTTACGTAGGTCGCGGTACCAGTTCATGTGCTCTGGGTCGATACCTACTTCACGCATGCGCTCGTCTAGGATGTCTAGACGCTCTTCACGCTGAGAACCACCGATGATTTCGCCGATACCAGGTGCTAGTACGTCCATTGCCGCTACAGTCTTACCGTCATCGTTAGCACGCATGTAGAATGCTTTGATGTCTTTCGGGTAGTTCTTAACGATTACAGGCGCTTTGAAGTGTTCTTCAGCTAGGTAACGCTCGTGCTCAGAAGACATATCGATACCCCATTCAACTGGGAATTCGAACTCACGACCTGAATCTAGAAGGATCTGGATTGCGTCAGTGTAGTCTACTTGTGCGAAGTCAGAAGTTACGAACTGCTCTAGACGAGTAATTGCTTCTTTGTCGATACGTTGAGCGAAGAACTCAAGGTCGTCACGACACTCTTCTAGTACGGCTTTGAATACAAACTTAAGCATGTCTTCAGATAGCTTAGCGATATCTTCTAGATCCGCGAAAGCTACTTCAGGTTCAACCATCCAGAACTCAGCTAGGTGGCGGCTTGTGTTTGAGTTTTCAGCACGGAACGTAGGACCGAACGTGTAAACTTTGCTTAGTGCACAAGCGTAAGCTTCACCGTTTAGTTGGCCAGATACTGTTAGGAATGTCTCTTTACCGAAGAAATCTTCGTTGTAGTCAACATCGCCTTTTTCTGTACGAGGTAGGTTTTCCATGTCTAGCGTAGAAACGCGGAACATTTCACCTGCACCTTCAGCATCAGAAGCAGTGATCAGCGGAGCAGATACCCAGAAGTAACCTTGCTCGTGGTAGAAGCGGTGGATCGCTTGAGATAGGCAGTTACGAACACGCGCTACTGCACCGATTACGTTTGTACGTGGACGTAGGTGAGCTACTTCACGAAGGTATTCGATAGAGTGACGAGTTTTCGCCATTGGGTATGTTTCTGCGTCTTCAACCCAACCAACAACTTTAACGTCAGTTGCAGCAAGCTCAAAATCTTGACCTTTCGCTGGAGACTCAACAATCTTACCTGTTACTTCAACAGAGCAGCCAGTCGTTAGCTTTAGTACTTCGTTTTCGTAATTATTAAGATTATTAGGGACCACGGCCTGAATCGGGTCGAAACAAGAGCCGTCATAAATGGCAAGGAAAGAGATTCCAGCTTTGGAATCACGACGTGAACGGATCCAGCCGCGAACAGTTACTTCACTGTCTACTGCTAGCTTGCCGCCAAGTACGTCTTTTACAGGCGCGTAAGTCATGTTGGTTTCATTCTCCATTGAGGGACAAATTCAACGCAATGTTTGCAATTGATTGTTTATAGTTCGCTACATTTTGAACAAAAAACAATCGAAACATTGAGTTGTATAAACTTTTTAAATCAATGGAACATATTACCTGTCATACGGAGAGCTTCAACCTTTATTCTTGCTTGTAGAAAGAAATATTGTGTATGTCAGCCATAAAACCCAATAAGGGTTGGTTTTTTGTTCGATCTCTTAGTCTGTTTCCACTTCTTGCATGTTGTCACGTGCCACGCCTGTGATGAGTTGGTCGCTGCTCCATTGTAATCTTTGTTTCCAATAATGATTGTGTGATTACATTGAACCTCACACTATATTGTCGCGGTTTCTCCTATCTAGGAGACCATTCACCCTCTTTGTTTGTCGCGAATTCACTTTGCTGCGAATTAAAGAATCACCAGAGGAGTTTAATATTCACGTGTTAATTACGCCGCCTTAGCCCCTGCATTCTCTCTACACCCGCACTTTTCGAGCGCTCGCTCATTCATGAAAAACAGTCGAATACAATATGTCTGAACAAGGCAGGATAGGCTGTACAAGTAAAAGAGAATTACATGCTTAATTATTTAAAAACACACTGGTTATCAAATATTAAAGGAGATTCATTATCTGGGATTGTCGTTGCACTTGCATTGATCCCTGAAGCTATCGCATTTTCCATTATCGCAGGCGTCGACCCTAAGGTGGGTTTATACGCTTCATTCTGTATCTGTGTTGTCACCGCTTTAGTGGGTAGCCGTCCGGGGATGATATCCGGTGCGACAGGAGCAATGGCGCTATTGATGGTGACTTTAGTCAAAGAGCACGGACTCGACTATCTACTGGCAGCTTCATTTCTTGCAGGTGTCATTCAGATTGTTGCAGGCTATTTGAAGCTGGGTAATTTGATGAATTTCGTGTCTAAATCTGTGATTACCGGATTTGTGAACGCGCTTGCTATTCTTATATTTATGGCTCAATTGCCGGAGCTTACCAACGTACCTTCAAGCGTATATTTGTTGGTCGTATTAGGGTTAGCGATCATCTACTTACTGCCTTACTTACCGAAATTGGGCAGCGCAATTCCATCACCCTTGGTGGCGATTATTGTGCTCACCATCATCAGTTTGATGTTTGGCCTAGAAGTGAGAACCATTGGTGACATGGGCAAACTTCCTGATTCGTTACCCGTGTTTTTAATTCCGAATATTCCATTCACACTTAATACCTTCGAAATCATACTTCCATATTCCATCGCTTTGTCAGTCGTTGGCATACTGGAATCCTTGATGACTGCGACCATTGTTGACGATCTGACGGATACCGAAAGTAATAAGAACAACGAGTGTAAAGGGCAAGGTGTCGCGAACATTGTTGCGTCACTGTTTGGCGGTATGGCGGGCTGCGCGATGATAGGTCAGTCGATCATTAACATTAAGTCTGGCGGTCTTACTAGACTATCCAGCATGATTGCAGGTGTGGTTCTATTGCTCATGGTGGTGTTCGCTGCAGACTGGTTAAAGCTGATACCGATGGCGGCACTTGTCTCTGTGATGATCATGGTATCGATCGGTACCTTCTCTTGGCGATCGATTGTCGAACTTAAAGATCATACCTTACCGACCAATGTCACCATGCTGGCAACGGTTGTGGTGGTAGTTCTTACTCATAACCTAGCGATTGGTGTCGCGGTTGGCGTGGTGCTTTCGGCCCTATTTTATGCTCACACGAGCAAGTCTATGGTCTTTATCTCCGATGAAGTCGTGACCAATCAAATGCATACCACTCATAAAGTTAAGGGGCATGTGTTCTTTGCTTCTTCTGATGCCTTTGTTGATTTGTTCGATTACGACAAGGCGACGTCGTTGGTCACGATCGACATTTCTGAGGCGTCATTTTTAGATAACACCTCGGTTGAAGCGCTCGATAAGGTGGTCTTCAAGTTTCGTAAGAAAGGGGGTTATGTCGATGTATCTGGCATGGATGAGGTCAGTGCTAAGCTAATCTTCAAACATGCGATGTACCACAAGCATAAAGATTTATCAGCGGTGTCGATTACGCACTAGCGGCTGTTTAAACATAGAGTTCATAGCCTAAGTAATGGCTACGTAGAAAGGTGAAGCGCTCGTGGTTGAGCGCTTTTTTGTTGGGTGACAGTTAGGTACTGTTCTCGGTTTAGGCTTTGTCTTTGGTACAAGATAACGTGAACTGATTAATCAGGGATTCTAGGTGGTCAGACAGCTCTTCTAGATCAGTAC
>NZ_MCYD01001179.1:0-7228 GCF_002876325.1 Vibrio sp. 10N.261.52.A1 | reverse complement strand
CCTATATACAGTGGGACAACGATGGAAGAATGAAGAGTATTCGAGAAGAAGAACGTATATTAGGAATCTAATTACCTATTTGGGTTATTCACCACAAATGGCAAAATTAGAGGCCAATTGGATCGCAATGATTCTATGCTCTAAAAGTGCGCTATATGACATTGTGAATACTGAGCTCGGGTCAACACATATTCAAGATGAGTGGTTACCACAAGGAGAGTGTTATGTAAGAGCATTTCCTAAAGGGCGATTGATGCACTTGCTCGCAGGTAATGTCCCGCTCTCAGGTGTGACCTCGATATTGCGCGGTATTCTAACTAAAAACCAAAATATCGTTCGAATGTCGGCTTCTGATCCTTTTACAGCACATACTTTGGCGATGAGCTTCATTGATGTTAATCCAGAACACCCGGTTTCTAAGTCACTTTCCATCGTTTATTGGCCCCATAAAGCTGATACGACAGTTGCGGAAGAGCTCATTAGCCATATGGATGCGGTTGCCGCTTGGGGAGGGCATGATGCGATTAATTGGGCGGTTAAGCATTCGCCTTCACATATCGATGTTTTGAAGTTTGGCCCTAAAAAAAGTTTTACGGTCTTAGATGAGCCGACCAACTTAGATGAAGCGGCGTCTGGCGTTGCTCACGATATTTGCTTCTATGACCAGAATGCTTGTTTCTCTACCCAGAATATATACTTTTGTGGAGACAACTACGAAGCTTTTAAGGATAAGTTAGTAGAAAAATTATGTCTTTATGAAAATATTCTCCCGAAGTCTAGGCAAAGTTTTGATGAAGAGGCTTTGTTTTCATTCACTCGATTAGAGTGCCAATTCTCAGGTCTCAATGTTATATCTGAACCAGATAATAAATGGATGCTAATAGAATCAGACGCTGGTATTGAATATAACCACCCTCTAAGGCGTTGTGTCTATATTCACAGGATAGAAAAGGTGGAAGACGTTGTTGAGTATATTGATAAACATCAAACTCAAACTATTTCTTTTTATCCTTGGATTTCTTCAATTAAATACCGAGATATATTTGCTAAAAAAGGTGTTGAGCGAATAGTTGAGTCAGGGATGAATAATATATTTAGAGCAGGCGGTGCACATGATTCGATGCGACCATTACAGCGTTTAGTTCGATTTGTTTCGCACGAAAGACCATATAGTTTCACCACCAAGGACGTGCCCGTAGAAATAGAGCAAACCCGATTTCTTGAAGAAGATAAGTTTCTAGTTTTTGTCCCTTAAATAAGGAAGTTTATAATGAAAAGTCAATGCAAGACTATTTCTCACGTGCTGAACGTGAATAATGGTCAGAATATTCACATCTGGGAAACACCTCCGAATAAGAGTGTTCCCGCTAAAAACAATACCATTCTTATTGCTTCTGGGTTCGCTCGGAGAATGGATCACTTTGCTGGTCTCGCAGAATACCTGTCTGAAAATGGGTTCCATGTATTTCGTTATGACTCACTTCATCACGTCGGTTTGAGTTCTGGCACTATCGACGAATTTACGATGACCACCGGAAAAAACAGCTTATGCAATGTTTATCACTGGCTACAACAAAAGGGCATTTCGAACATCGGACTCATTGCCGCAAGTTTGTCGGCTCGTGTGGCTTATGAGGTTATTGCTGATCTTGATTTGTCTTTCCTCATTACCGCTGTTGGTGTCGTCAATCTGCGTGACACGCTGGAAAAAGCACTTGGGTTTGATTATCTAAGTTTACCGATCGATGAGTTACCAAACGACCTTGACTTCGAAGGACACAAGCTTGGTTCTGAAGTATTTGTTCGCGACTGTTTTGAGCATCATTGGGATACTTTGGAATCTACGCTTGCCAAGGTCGCTCATACCTCTGTTCCATTAATTGCATTTACCGCCAACAACGATGATTGGGTAAAGCAAGATGAAGTCTACGGAATGCTAGCCCAAATTAGCAGTGGCAATTGCAAGCTGTACTCCCTGCTTGGGAGCTCTCACGACTTGGGTGAGAATTTAGTTGTCTTACGTAACTTTTATCAATCTGTGACGAAAGCCTCGATCGCAATGGATGATGGCAGTCTCGAAATCGATGTTGATTTTATTGAGCCTGATTTTGAGCAGCTCACCATCGCGACGGTCAATGAGCGCCGTCTAAAAGCCGAAATCGAAAGCCGCACGCTAGAAATAGCTTAATGCTTATCTGCAACACCAATAAATAAGGAAACGTTATGAAATTTGGAAATTTCCTTCTCACTTATCAACCACCTGAGTTAGATCAGACACAAGTGATGAAGCGATTGGTTAACCTTGGCAAAGCCTCCGAAAGTTGTGGCTTCGATACCGTTTGGTTATTAGAGCATCACTTTACTGAGTTCGGTTTATTGGGTAACCCATATGTGGCTGCTGCGAACTTACTTGGTGCGACTGAAAATCTTAATGTTGGTACCGCTGCGATTGTGTTACCAACGGCGCATCCTGTCCGACAAGCTGAAGATGTTAACTTGCTTGATCAAATGTCGAAAGGGCGATTCCGCTTCGGTATCTGCCGCGGATTATACGACAAGGACTTCCGAGTGTTTGGGACTGATATGGATAACAGCCGTGCACTGATGGATTGTTGGTATGACTTGATGAAAGAAGGCTTTGAAGAAGGTTATATGGCCGCAGATAACGAGCATATTAAATTTCCTCGTGTACAGTTAAACCCTGCTGCGCACACCAAAGGTGGCGCGCCTGTCTATGTGGTTGCTGAATCAGCGTCTACAACGGAATGGGCCGCACAGCGAGGGCTACCAATGATCTTAAGTTGGATCATTAATACGCATGAAAAGAAAGCACAGCTCGATCTTTACAATGAAATCGCGGCGGAGCATGGCTACGACGTTACCCAAATTGACCACTGCCTATCTTACATTACCTCGGTTGATCATGATTCAGAGAGAGCCAAAGAAATTTGCCGAAACTTCCTTGGCCATTGGTATGACTCTTACGTGAATGCCACCACCATTTTTGACGACTCCAATCAGACCAAAGGGTACGACTTTAACAAAGGTCAATGGCGCGATTTTGTTTTGAAAGGTCATAAAGACACGAATCGTCGTATTGATTACAGCTATGAAATCAATCCAGTAGGCACGCCTGAAGAATGCATCGCAATTATCCAGCAGGATATTGATGCTACGGGCATCAACAACATTTGCTGCGGCTTTGAAGCTAACGGTTCAGAAGAAGAGATCATCGCATCCATGAAGCTCTTTCAATCTGATGTGATGCCATACCTCAAAGAGAAACAGTAATAATTATTTTCGATAAGGAAAGGGACATGAAATTTGGATTATTCTTCCTCAATTTTTTGAACTCAAAACAATCTTCAGATCAAGTCATTGAAGAGATGTTAGATACCGCTCATTACGCCGACCAGCTTAGCTTTGATACTGTTGCTGTGTATGAAAATCATTTTTCGAACTATGGAGCCGTTGGGGCACCGTTGACGGTTGCGGGCTTTTTACTTGGTATGACTCAAAATCTCAAAGTGGCCTCTTTGAATCATGTCATCACCACTCATCACCCTGTCCGCGTTGCCGAAGAAGCTTGCCTGCTTGACCAGATGAGTGAAGGGCGCTTTGTTTTTGGTTTTAGTGATTGCGAAAAAAGTTCGGATATGCGCTTTTTTAATCGCCCGACCGATGCGCAGTTTCAGGTATTTGATGCATGTTATGAAGTCATCAATGATGCTTTTTCAACGGGTTATAGCCACCCTGAGAACGATTTTTTCAGTTTTCCAAAGATTTCTGTAAATCCACATGCTTATACCGAAGGTGGTCCTGCTCAGTTTGTGAATGCCACGAGTAAAGAAGTGGTCGAATGGGCAGCGAAGCGAGGTCTTGCTCTTGTGTTTAAGTGGGATGATTCCAATGCTCAGCGCCAAGAATACGCGATGCTCTACAACGACGTTGCTAACGAGCACGGTGTAGATATAGCGAAAGTGCGCCATAAGCTAACTCTTTTAATCAACCAGAATATTGATGGCGACCAAGCAAGAGCTGAAACGCATGAGTATTTAGCAGAATATGTTCGCGAGTCTTACCCAAATAGTGATTTCTCCACAAAAATGTCCGAATTGTTGTCTGAAAACGCCATTGGCACCTATGAAGAAAGCACTCAATCAGCCCGTATCGCAATCGAGTGTTGTGGTGCTTCTGATGTATTGATGTCTTTTGAGTCAATCGCAGACACGACGCAGCAAAGAGCGGTTATCGATGTTGTGAATGCCAACATTGTGAAATACCACTCTTAAGATCATACCAGCACATAAAGGGGCTACATTGACGCCCCTTTCTCCATCTCTATGCGCAATCGCGCTTATTTATATAGGCATTTATATGGACGTACTTTCAGCGGTCAAGCAGGAAAATATCGCGGCAAGCACAGAAATCGATGACTTGATTTTTATGGGCACACCACAGCAGTGGCCTTTGCAGCAACAGAAGCAATTGACTTCGCGTCTTGTTAAAGAAGCGTACCGGTATCATTATCAAAATAATGAGGATTATCGTCATTTCTGCCAAACATTAGGTATGAAAGAGGACGTATCTGACCTCAACGATATCCCTGTTTTTCCAACTTCAATCTTCAAACTAAGAACGTTACTGACAGTCGAAGACGCTGACGTTGAGAATCGATTCACAAGCAGCGGTACTAGTGGAATAAAAAGTATCGTTGCCAGAGACCGATTGAGCATAGAGCGCCTGCTTGGTTCGGTCAATTTCGGCATGAACTATGTTGGTGATTGGTTTGATCATCAAATGGAGTTGGTCAATTTAGGCCCGGACCGCTTTAACGCCAATAACATTTGGTTCAAATATGTGATGAGCTTGGTCGAGCTGCTTTATCCAACAGCTTTTACTGTGAACGAAGATGAAATCGATTTTGAAGCAACGTTAGAAAACATGGAGAGGATTAAGAAAAAGGGTAAAACCATTTGTCTTATTGGCCCTCCTTATTTCATCTACCTGCTTTGTCATTTTATGCGTAAACAAGGGCGAGAATTCAATTGTGGCAGCGATCTTTACATAATTACGGGTGGAGGCTGGAAGAAGCATCAAGACCAATCTCTCGATCGAGAGGCTTTCAATCAACTTCTGTTTGAAACATTTAACTTAGACAGTTCCCAACAGATCCGAGATACCTTCAACCAAGTGGAGTTGAATACTTGCTTTTTCGAAGATAAAGAACATAAAAAAAGAGTACCACCCTGGGTGTTTGCGAGAGCCTTGGATCCCATCACTCTTAAACCTTTGCCAAATGGGGAACCGGGGCTAATGAGCTATATGGATGCGTCGGCGGTGAGTTATCCCTGTTTCTTGGTCACCGATGATATTGGCATCGTGAGAGAGGAAGAGGGAGAAAGGCCAGGGATAACGGTCGAAATCGTTAGACGGGTAAATACGAGAGGGCTAAAAGGGTGCGCACTGAGTTTGTCTCAATCGATTATGACTAAGAATGTGAAGGGGTGAATGTGATGTTATGTACGGTAGAAAAAATAGAACCACTTACCAGCTTTATATTCCGGGTAGTATTGAGACCAGATCAACCATTTGATTTTAGAGCAGGGCAATACATCAACCTCAGTTTAAATTGTGGCGATGTACCACTTTCTATTGCCTCTTGTCCTTTTAAAGGTGATTTTTTAGAACTTCATATTGGAGGGTCAAAGCTTAGTGATAAAAATATTCTTGTTATTGATGAGCTTACCGATGCTTGGCTTAGCGCTCAAAAAATCAAAGTGAGTGAGCCCAGAGGTGACGCTTGGCTGCGCAGTGAGAGTGCAAAACCATTATTGCTTATTGCTGGCGGCACAGGTATGTCATATACATTGAGTATTTTGAGAAACTGTTTACAGCATGGGTTTACACAACCGATTTACATCTATTGGGGGGCAAAAGATATGAACAATTTGTATGTGCATGATGAGTTGGTTGATATTGCTTATAAAAACAGAAATGTTAGGTATGTTCCTATTACTGAAGTCTCAAGCTCTCCGCAATATTCAAAGCAAGGGCGGGTTCTAGAGTGTGTGATGAGTGATTTCAGGAACCTATCTGAATTCGATATCTATTTATGTGGCCCTGGCAAAATGGTTGAGTCCGCTCGGACAGAATTTTGTAAAGAGAAAGGTGTAGAGCTAGACCAACTTTATTCCGATGCATTCGCTTATTTATAACAACCTTCAAGGAGATGAAATCATGGAGTCTACGTCACTTTTAGAGGAGTTTGGTAATCCTCTGCAAAGAGTCGAACGAGCTATTGAGGCGCTTAAACATGGCAATGGTATCTTATTGATGGATGATGAGAACCGCGAAAATGAAGGTGACTTGATCTTTTCTGCTCAATACCTGACAGAGCAACAAATGGCGCTGATGATCAGAGAGTGCAGTGGAATCATATGTTTGTGCCTAACTCAAGAGCGAGCGAACTCGTTGGAATTGCCTCCTATGGTGGAAGATAACCGAAGTAAAAACCAAACGGCTTTTACGGTGTCAATCGAAGCTAAAGAGGGGGTTACAACAGGAGTATCAGCAAAGGACCGTGTGACAACAGTAAAAACAGCGATCCATTTTGGTGCTCAACCGGAAGATCTTGCGAGACCGGGACACGTTTTTCCTTTGGTTGCTAAAAGCAATGGCGTCCTGGCCCGTCGAGGTCATACAGAAGGGACTGTTGACTTAATGCAGCTCGCTAACCTTGTCCCATTTGGTGTGCTTTGCGAGCTTACCAACTCAGATGGTACTATGGCAAAACTGGCTGAAACCATTGTGTTTGCGAAACTTCACAAAATGCCCGTTCTGACGATAGAAGACATTGTTGAGTATCGAAATACATCGTGCTACAAAAAGAATGGATAACTTATAGTAGGGAAGAGCCCTGAACAGGATGCGAATGAATAGAAGCACTAAATAGGAAAGGATCAGGAATAAATTGTGAAACAGGTTGTTTCACAATTTAGCGACAAGCTGTTGCCAATTTGACAGCGACCAGTGGCATTACTCAGCTTTATCTAAAAGCAAACAGGCTCTAAGAAGGTTTGGGGCACTGTCGAGTTAGAAAGTACCACGGGTAAAATTCAACCGGAGAAGCTTTTGGACAACTATCATTTAGCCATACAATCTTTGAGAAATTGTCATATGTTATTTTTACAAACTCAAGAGTGAATAATAACTCACAATACTTGAC
>NZ_MCYD01001178.1:0-710 GCF_002876325.1 Vibrio sp. 10N.261.52.A1 | reverse complement strand
CGGTGTGATCATTATTCAAGATATGAATGTGGTTAGTGTCGATGCTAACTATGCTCGTATTTATGGTTACCAATCTCCCGAAGAATTATTGGCCAATATTGACAGCTTTCTGGATCTAATTCCTGAAGATTTCCATGTTCTCGCCTATCAAAACTATCTTGAAACGGTTAGTGGTCAACGAGACCCACAAGTTCACACCTTTACCAATGTGGACCGCAACGGCAGAGAGTTTACGGTTTTTTCTATTGATCATGTCACAGAGTGGCAGGGAAGACCGGCGCTACAAGTGACCGTTATTGACCTTAGCCCAGCTATTCAGCTGCAGAATATTGTCCGCAAACAAGACCAAATGTATCGCGATATGATCATGCAATCGGGGCAGGGAATATTGGTACACCGAGATTTTAAACCTTTGATGGTTAACCAATCTTGGGTGAACTTACAAGGTGGCAAGTCGATAGAGCAGGTATTGCAGCTCGACTCTATTCTTGATTTGGTACCAAAACAAAACGTAGAAAGTATTTATCAACGTTACCAGACTGTCATGTCGGGTGAGCCGTCGGGTACCAGTAATGTGGTTGAGAATATCGGCTTGGATGGTGTCCATCGATTTTTCAATATCTATGACAACGCAGTTATCTGGGAAGGTAAGCCAGCCATGCAGGTTGTGCTTGAAGATGTCACCCAGAAAGTGATGCTAGAAAAGCAGC
>NZ_MCYD01001177.1:2366-2626 GCF_002876325.1 Vibrio sp. 10N.261.52.A1 | reverse complement strand
GTTGAGCACAACCGTAACATTAGCTTGGTTAACCCAATCAAAAAGGCGAAGTAGCGATGGACTTAGATATTTTATTTCGTAACTCGTCGTCGAAAATGAAATCGTCGGTTCAAGCGACAGACTTGGTTGTTTCTGACGACAGCACGCTAACTGCATCGATCCAAGATCTTTACGCAATCGAAGGCTTTCCCAAACCTATTGAGGTGACCGATATTGATTTAGACGGTGCTTGGAATCAGTCAAACATCAAGCTGAACCAT
>NZ_MCYD01001177.1:0-1622 GCF_002876325.1 Vibrio sp. 10N.261.52.A1 | reverse complement strand
AACATCAAGCTGAACCATGTTGTATTGGACCTTCGCAGTGCACCAAACGTAATAGAGCAAGTCTCTGAGATTTCGGTTCGACTGGATGTGAACATCTCTTTACTCGTTCTATGTGATGTTGACTCGATAAAGCTGCGTAACCAAGTGCACGCTTTAGGTGCGACGTATGTGCTGTGGGATTCTGAGCTTGATGCGTTACTTGCGGCAATTAAGTCTACGCAAGAGGGTGAAAGCACCGTTAAAAAAACGCGTGTTGCTAAGCGTATTTTAGTACTCGGAACCAAGGGTGGGATTGGCATTTCATATGTGAGTTCAGTCTTGGCTCACTCTTTGGCTGAACAAGCGAATTTAAAAACGCTTTTAGTCGATCATGACTCAGGGGCTTTGAATAGCGACATCTATATCGGTGTGAAAGGCTTAAAAGCTAAACACAACAGTATCGATTTGAATCAAATTGATATCGACAGTGCCATCGCCAAGACCTACGTACACCCGGTGAAAGACAAGCTTGATTATTTGGTGTTAGAGAAGAACGTCGCTTGTCTCTCTGATCACGCGTCGACGCTCTACAACCTTTCTAATCAACTGATTGATCAATATAACTTTATTATCGATTCAGCGCCGTTGTCTTGTTACGAAGAAATGCACGATCAGGAATTGTCAGATAAGTACCATCGCATCTTTATTGTTTGTGAACCGTCGGTGTCTTCATTGCGCTCTTATAACTCTTTGAAGAAAAAGATAGGTAAATCCGAACACCAAATCATTTTCAATTTAAATAGGCCGGCAAAGGACTTTATGGTGACACTTGCTAGCGCTAAAGAGCGGATCAAAGCCAAGGACAGCATTGACTTCATGTATGAGCCGTCGCTCGAGAAGATGGTGGTCCAGCAAGGCATCAATGAGTTGCTTAAATCCAAGTCCTCGTCTGCTGTGCTGAGTATAGTCGCGACATTGACGGGTAAGAAAATTAAACCTAAATCACGCTTTAGTTTGTTTAGAAAATGAATCAATTAAAAGAAATCTACATTCAACTTCGCGATGAGATTTTCGATGCGTTGGATGCGGCGTCACTCGTCGAAATTAGTAATCAAGAGCTTGAAGAGCAGCTTAAAGACTCCGTAAATATCTTGATCGACAAGAAGCAGTTGCAAGTCAGCTCCTTGAAACGGGTCGATTTGGTTAAGGCACTGCTTGATGAACTTAAAGGCTTGGGACCACTGCAAGCCTTGGTCGATAACGATGATATCTCGGATATTATGATCAATGGGCCTTCGGATATCTTCATTGAAATCAATGGCAAGGTAGAACAGTCGCCAATTCAATTTGTTAACGAGAAGCAGTTAAACACTATAGCTAAGCGGATCGCCTCTAACGTAGGGCGCCGTATTGACGAATCTAAGCCACTTTGTGACGCACGCTTAATGGATGGTAGCCGTGTCAACATCGTAATACCTCCGCTGGCGATTGATGGTACTTCTATTTCTATTCGTAAGTTCAAAGAGCAGAAAATTAAGCTCGAGAACCTTGCAGAGTTTGGTGCTATGTCTGTTGAGATGGCCAAGCTTTTGTCGATTGCTAGCCACTGTAAATGCAACATATTGATCTCTGGTGGTACAGGT
>NZ_MCYD01001176.1:6016-6269 GCF_002876325.1 Vibrio sp. 10N.261.52.A1 | reverse complement strand
TGACGTTCCCCGCTCTACCAGTAATGAGCTTTGGAAGCATTACAATCTTTCAGACCACTTCCCTGTTAGTGCAGTCATCAAGTAACGTGGTGAATAAGAAATGCAGCGCGTTATATTAATCATCATGCTCACCGCATTGGTGGGCATGATTAGTTATTCATGGTCATCGAAAACACCAGAAACACCCACGGCTTTGGTTGAACAGGAAGCAGTTGCGCAACCAAGCGATGATTACCCTCTCATTGAGAATCAT
>NZ_MCYD01001176.1:0-5258 GCF_002876325.1 Vibrio sp. 10N.261.52.A1 | reverse complement strand
CTCATTGAGAATCATGGAACCGAAAGACAGCAAGACACTTTGCGCCAACCCAATCAGCCTGTAACGATTGATGGCAAAGCGTATGCAGAGCAGCTGGTTAGCCTTGAAGGTAAAAGCTTGTTCAGTGAGTTTGACCAATTTTGGGCACAATGCGAACAGGCCAACAACTGTACGGTACAACTATCGCAACTAGAATCTGAGTTACCAAAAGAATGGTTTGAATTACTGAGCAACTATCCTGCTCTCTATTCAGAGTGGAAAACTATGGAAAGTACCATCCCTCTCGACTCTGTAGATGACTTAGAGGCGCGCGTTGCCTTGTTTAAGCAATCCGCGCAACAGATATGGGGTGAGTTAGCCCACCAGCTGTTTTCCGATCAATTTGCGCATTTAGACTTTACGCTTAGTGCAAAGACAGTTAATTCGATAGAAGCGAACGAGTTTACTTTGCACTATCAAAAATTACTGTCGCAGTGGCAAAGTAAAGCCGAAGCATTAAACGTAGAAACTAAAGCACAACAATACGAGCTCGCTATGTCATTACTTCCGAGTAGCTTTAGCCCAACCGAGCTAGCCTCCATTAAGGCAGAACTGCAAGAGATATATTTGGATGAATCACAAGCAAGCAACATTGTGGCTCGTGAACAACAAGTAGCGAAGCAACAGCAAACGGTGGCAACTTATCATGAACAATTCGCTCAACTAAAGTCGTCCTTAGATATACTGCGGTCTACCAGCCATAGGGACTGGAGCACCCAAGAGTGGGATACATACTATCAACAACAGGTGTCTGGCTTTCGGGAGACCTTCTTTAAATAACCTCTTTGGACAATCTAGCTTCAAATCACCAGCCAACTACCGTGGTATCGGATCAGCTGAGGTCATTGCGAAACTGTGCTGGTGTTTTATGAAGCCAGCCTTTAAATGCCCTTCTGAAGTTTGCAGGATCACTGTAGCCAAGCCTTTCACCGATATCCTCAATGCTCATGGTTGTCGCAAGTAAAAGCTCTTTGGCTAACTCAATACGAACTTCCGATAATAATGTCTGATAACTGGAATCATGAGCGTTCAGCTCGCGCCTGAGTGTACGAGAGCTGCAACCAAACTGCTCTGCGAGTCGCTCAATACCGGGAAAGTGACCTACCGTTTGGTAGAAGATCGTTTTTATCTGGTTGGTTAATAGATGCTCTGAATCCAAGGTATCAACAATCGATTGGCAAGAAGTGAGGTAACGTTTCAGAGTGGCGGCGTCATGAGTTAGTAGGGTTTGGGACAACACCGATCCATCAAATCGCATCTCACAACTGGCCTGATCAAAGGCGACATCACACGCAAACCGTTCATTATACAATGCGGCGTAATTGGGGCGCGGATAAGGCAACAACAGCGTTTCAATCGATAATACAGAGCCAGTCAGTTCCTGAAACAAAGAAAGGATCGAGCTAAGAAAGTACTCGCTGCAGAAAGGAAGCAGGTCCCCAACCTCTAATGTGTTGTCGATCAGTATCGCAGCTTTCTCACCATCTCGAATCAACTTTACCGAGAAGATCGGCCCGTTCAAGCGTAGGTATTTAAAACCTGCCTTGATCGCCTCTTCTACGTTTTGACTGGTCGATAACACATACCCCAACACACCAAAGTGGCTCAAGCTAGCGTTTTCCCCAAGCCATAAACCCAAACTATCATGTGGAAAGCTTTGGTTTACAGCACTGAAAATAGACAGTTTATCCGCGTAAGTCAGTTTCGTATTGGGATCTCGCCAATCGGCACTTTCAAGTCCTAAACCAAAGAGTAGTTCTTCAGTATTCACGCCTCTTTGTTCTATGGCATTGAGCAATAATCCCACATCTAAAGCGCCCAGGTGATGGCGGTGTTCGGTTGGCATGTACTCTGCGATAATGTTCAATCGAATCTCCCTAAATCAGATCCCCTCCGTCAACGTAACCGCTCACTATCGCCCCTAAATAGGTAAGATCGTGATTAGAAACCCGCTCCTGTCCGAATATGACCTCCAAATTCTACTAAACTCACCGCACAATGGGGTTAATTGTTAAATTAATGTGAACCATCGCAATGATAAACACACTTCCAGCTCCAGACTGCGTGATTAACTCTAATGGTCAGCCAATCATTGGGCATTTCGATGGTGTCCCAAAACATCTCAACATCGATAAGTTTGACTATCGAAACGCCATGGACGCAAAAGCAAGCGCTTGGAGTAAGCACTTCCATTACAAGCAATTTCAGTTTGCGAGCCTAGTTACACAGACTCACATCATTGGCGTTGCTATTGCTGACATTCGTTACTTGAGTTCGGCGTTTTGTTACGTATACGACATAGAGAGTAATCACCTAGAAGAGTCCAATTGGCTGCGACCTTTAGGAGTTGATAAGCAAGTTACTCACTCCCCCTTTCAAGGCACAACAAAAATCGCAGGTCATAGTATTGTCTTTGATATTAAAGACGGACATTGGAGCATCTCACTTAACACCAAGCATGTGAAAGCACAACTTAACCTACGACCAGAGCCCCAAAGCTTGCCTATGGCGATGTGCACACCAACCGGTTATTCAGGGTGGACCTACACCCAAAAGCACAATGCACTAACAGTAACTGGAACGCTTGAGATCAACCAACGAGCGGTCTCTCTCAACGACGCACGTGCTGGCTATGACTTTTCTGCTGGATACATGAGACGTGAAACCAGTTGGCGTTGGGCTAGCATCAATGCGCTAGTTGATAACACGAACATTGGGCTTAACCTCGCGGCTGGAGTTAATGAAACAGGTGGCTGTGAAAACGTACTGTGGATTAATGGAACCCGACACTTACTTAGTGATGCACAGTTTACATTTAGCCGCCAAGATACCCATTTGCCTTGGCAGATAACGTCTGCAGATGGACGCATCAACCTGACTTTTACTCCCTGCAACCACCGCAGCGAAAAGCTCAACCTATGGCTGTTAAAGAGTAACTTTCGCCAGTTCATCGGTCACTTTTCTGGCTCAATTAAAGACAACGAAGGGACAATCCACCAGCTCGATGAGGTGCTTGGTTTAACCGAAGATCACTTCGCTCGCTGGTAGAAAAACCTGCTACCTAGGCGAATTAATGAATAGCGATTAACTCAACATATCACCTCATCACTCAGAGTGGACCCACAAGGATAAAGGATGAATATCGACGCATTAATCAATCACCCAGAATGGCTACTATTGGTACTGGCGCCTTTGTTCATGATTTGCATGCTGGCGGAGTATTTTATTGGTCAGAAACAAGGACGATTACCAGATAACTCAAGCTATAAGCTATCTGAAGTGGTATGTAATTTCACACTGGCAGGTATGCATCAGCTCTCGGACTTATTGACCGGGCTGCTGATCGTTCAGCTTTACCTATGGTTATTTGGTTGGCGTTTAATGGACATAGAGATGGGCGTGTTGAGTTTCATTGTGCTCATGATTTTACAGGATTTTTTTTACTACTGGTTCCATCGAGCAAGTCATCGGGTTCGCTGGATGTGGGCCGCTCATGTCGCGCATCACAGTTCAGAGCGCATGAACTTTAGTACCGCATTTCGTCAAAGCTTAATGTACCCAGTCGCGGGGATGTGGCTATTCTGGGTGCCACTCGTCATCATAGGGTTCGACCCCAAGTGGGTGGTCTTCGTGGTGCTTTTAAACCTAGGTTTGCAGTTCTTTGTTCACACACAGTGGGTTCGAAGCTTAGGGCCTCTAGAGTACCTCTTTAACACGCCATCGCACCACCGAGTGCACCACGGCAGGAACCCGCAATACATCGATAAAAATTACGCTGGTGTGCTTATTATCTGGGATAAGTTCTTTGGTACTTTTGAACCGGAAGTGGAAATCGTGCGTTACGGCGTCACCAAACCAGTGGACAGTTTTAATCCCATCACGGTTACTTTCCAAGAATGGAGGCTAATATGGACAGACCTCAAGAATACGCAGCTATCTAGGGTGCAGAAAATTAAGTTAATGCTCTCTCCGCCTTCTGATTAACACCCGCGAATTGATGGAAGAAAACGGCCCACATTAGGCGGGCCACCAATTCAGTTTATTTCCAACGCCACTGGCTACCGTTGATATCAGCCCCCACCCGCCAAGTGCGGTCATTCCATTTCAGTGAGTTTGCTAAGCCATTCTTCAACTGACCATTATCCCAACGCCATTGTTGAGTCTCATGATTACGGCACAACTCTAAGCTAATATCTATTCCATTCTGGTCAAGACACATAGTTGGTGCGGCTTTGTTGATCAACTTGCCATTCGCATTCATTTTCCACTTTTGATTATCACCATCGTGACAGCGCCAACCATAAATGACTAAACCTGATTTAGAGCCATCGACTTCAGCATCTAGACATTTCAATCCATCCTCTGACTCAGTAACAATACTTCGCCATTCACCAGCGGTCTGCGTACCACTCGATGCTTCGAACAGAGCCTGTACTACTGATGTCAGTGGTTGAGTGCTGCGTGATGCTCTACGAGCGTTATCTTGCCAAGATTGAGGAACAGGCTGTGTAATGTCCCACAGCCCTTGACCATCATAGTATGACTTAGCTACCGATTGAGGAGTCGGTGTCCATAAAAAGTCTGGATGTCGGTTCTGATACCATTCACCACCAATCGCATTACCATTTTGATCAAGCTCCAAGTCGTAGTAATAAGTAACGTTAGTAATACCATCGTAACGCGGTGAGTCACTGGTTCTATGGGTTGGGGACGTCTCAACGACATAACTGACCACCATCTGAACGCCAACCACACTTTGGGCATTTGAAGAACGGTAACTAGAAAATCTATCTTTACGGTAATCACTCAGGTCAATGGTTACCGCTGCTGGTTGAGAAGCGGTTTGGTTCGTTTGTGGATTAAAATAGGTCACCTTATAACCAACAACAGGTTGATTCCAAACTTGATAGTCATAGGTTGCATCCATGATTAAGCTACGCTTGGAAATGCCCAGTTGATTTAAGATCGATAAGTGCCAACTGGCTGGGTTGGTATCTACACAATTCGGGTCGACAACACGCCCATTTTCATCTCTCTCCGGGTCTTTTATGTTACAGCGCCCACCAATAAAGCGAGAACTAAACGGCGCTTCAGACCATAGTAATGTCCCGAGAGCTTTGATATCTGACGGGTAGAAAGTAAGCGGCTCTCCATTCGCGTCAGGTACAATCAGCGATTGCTTTGGTCGAGGAAGCATATAGGCAGCAGGTGCCCAGCCA
>NZ_MCYD01001175.1:0-3651 GCF_002876325.1 Vibrio sp. 10N.261.52.A1 | reverse complement strand
CCTTTTTATATGATCTTAATAGTAGTAAAGTGACGAAATTCAAAGAAAATTATTAAAAATCTCAGATAACCCAATGCTGATAGGATCAGCGAAGTAGGGGCAGGAAGCAAATGTTACCAAGACTTCAACTCAATGCTGATGTCGATCCAGTTGTTGTACGCTTTTTAGATGAACTAAAAACAGCGGGCTTTACTGGCGACATTGAATCTCAATATTCTAGCCGTTTGGCGGTCGCGACTGATAACAGTGTCTATCAGCAATTGCCCCAAGCTGTCATTCTTCCCAAAACAACACACGACGTTGTGCTTATCGGTAAAGTGGGTTCTAAATCTGCTTATGAACGCGTAACTTTTTCTCCTCGTGGTGGCGGTACCGGAACCAATGGACAATCCCTAACTAAAGGGGTTGTGGTTGATTTATCACGCTACATGAATCAGGTTCTGGAAATTAATGAGAAGGAAGGTTGGGTACGAGTTCAGTCGGGTATCGTTAAAGACCAATTGAACGATGCGGTTCGCCCTTACGGTTACTTTTTCTCTCCAGATCTTTCAACAAGTAACCGAGCAACACTGGGTGGCATGATCAATACTGATGCATCAGGCCAAGGGTCATTGAAGTACGGTAAAACGTCTGATCACGTGTTGTCTTTGCAAGCGGTATTCGCCGATGGTTCGTGTCTAGAGTCTGATTTATCACATGGCTTACCGGAAGAGGGCGAGTTTGCGCATCATGCGCTTGCGGTAACCGAAGCGGTATGTCGTGAAAAACGCGCTCAAATCCTCAATAAATTCCCACCATTGAACCGCTTCTTGACGGGCTACGATCTCAAGAATGCTATCAATGATGACGATGACAGCTTTGACCTTACTCGCGTGTTATGTGGCGCAGAAGGCTCTTTAGCATTCATTACAGAAGCAAAGCTAAATCTAACCCCAATTCCGAAAGCGCGCACTTTGGTTAACGTGAAATACAACACGTTTGACTCTGCGCTGCGTAACGCACCGTTCATGGTTGAAGCCAAGGCTCTCTCGGTAGAGACGGTGGATTCAAGAGTATTGAACTTAGCGAAGCAAGATATTGTTTGGCACACCGTGAGTGACCTACTGACGGATGTTCCTAACAAAGAGATGCTTGGTATCAACATGGTTGAGTTTGCAGGCCAAGATGAAGCGGAAGTTGAACAACAAGTTCAAGCGCTGACCGCCAAACTTGAAACCATGGTTGAGAGCGAAGAAGCGGGCGTGATTGGCTTCCAAGTGTGCAGCGATTTGGCGAGTATTGGCCGAATCTACAACATGCGTAAAAAAGCGGTAGGCCTATTAGGTGCGGCGAAAGGTCGTGCTAAGCCAGTCGCTTTTGCTGAAGATACTTGTGTACCACCTGAAAACTTGGCTGACTTCATCGCTGAATTTAGAGTGCTGCTTGATTCGAAAGAGTTAAATTATGGCATGTTTGGTCACGTTGATGCGGGTGTTCTACACGTTCGTCCAGCACTGGACTTATGTGATCCAATGCAAGAAGCCTTGATGCACGAAGTCTCTGATGAAGTGGTTAAGCTGGTGGCGAAATACGGCGGCTTAATGTGGGGCGAGCATGGTAAAGGCTTCCGTTCTGAGTACGGTCCTGATTTCTTCGGTGAAGAACTGTTTACCGAATTAAGACGTGTGAAAGCAGCATTTGACCCACACAACAAGATGAACCCAGGCAAGATCTGTACGCCTTTAGAAAGTGACGCTGAGTTGGTGAAAGTGACCGACACTAAACGTGGCTTTTATGATCGCCAGATAGATGTTCAAGTGCGCGACAGCTTTAAGCAAGCGATGGAGTGTAACGGCAACGGCTTATGTTTTAACTACGACACGAGCTCACCAATGTGTCCTTCTATGAAAGTCACTGCTGACCGTCGCCATTCACCAAAAGGTCGTGCTGGTTTAGTCAGAGAGTGGTTGCGTCAGCTAACTGAGCAAGGCGTGGATATTCTCGATTTAGAGCAAGAAGCGCTAAAAGATGATACTCCGGTCAAAACTATGGTTGAGCGCGTTCGTAACACCATGAACAAACGCCACGAGTACGATTTCTCGCACGAAGTACATGAAGCGATGAATGGTTGTCTTGCATGTAAAGCGTGTGCGAGCCAATGTCCAATCAAAGTTGATGTACCAAGTTTCCGTTCACGATTCTTAAATATCTATTACTCACGCTACCAACGCCCTGCCAAAGATTACTTGGTCGCAAACATTGAAACCATGCTGCCACTAATGGCGAAAGCGCCAAAGGTCGTTAATGCTGCATTGGGTCAAAAGTGGGTTCAATCTGCAACAGCGAAAACAGTCGGTTATGTCGATGCACCACTGATGTCGGTGCCTACGCTCAAAAATCGCCTGGCAAGCAAAGAGCTGCAACTTTTTGATATTCAATATCTAGAAGGGCTCTCTTCGGAAGAGAAGAAACAGCATGTTTTGATTGTCCAAGACCCGTTTACCAGCTTCTATGATGCAGAGGTGGTTGAAGACTTCGTCACTCTGGCTCAAAAGCTTGGCAAGACACCAGTGCTACTGCCGTTTAAACCAAATGGTAAGGCGTTGCACATCAAGGGCTTCTTAAGTCGTTTTGCGCGCGAGGCGAAATCCACTTCTGATTTCTTGTCGATGGTCGCAGATATTGGTATTCCGCTCGTGGGTGTGGATCCAGCTTTGGTACTTTGCTATCGCGACGAATACGTCGAGATCTTAGCGGATAAGCGTGGTGACTTTGATGTGCTCACTGTTCATGAATGGTTATTACCATCGCTTGGTGACTATGAAGCGCGCTCTGCAAGTGAAGAGATGTGGTATTTATTTTCTCACTGTACCGAGAAAACCAAGATGCCAAATGCTGAAAAAGAGTGGGGCGCTATCTTCCAACACTTTGGAGCAGCACTGACTAGCGTACCAGTTGGCTGTTGTGGCATGGCGGGGACGTTTGGACATGAAGTCGATAAGTTACAAATGTCGAAAGACATCTACGGTTTAAGTTGGAAGCCAAGGATTCAAGACTTACCAAAAGAGCGCTGTTTAGCAACAGGGTACTCTTGCCGTAGCCAAGTGAAGCGTTTTGAAGGTGAAAAGCTCGCCCACCCATTACAGGCACTCGCACAAATTCTTTAAACTATTTAGCCCAGCAATTGCTGGGCTTTTTTCTAAACTAACAATGGAATTGTTAATAAGGAAAGCTATGAAATTTCTTGAGTTGAAAGTCCCACCAGTTGCTCTGTTTATATTGGTTTTAGTCGCCTCTTATTTCAGTGCGCAACAGTTGAGTATAGGCGCGATAGGGATGCCGTTTAAGCTCATCATTCTTGGTGTCGGAACCGTTTTGAGCGGCGTTATTGGATTATCTGGCATTTGGGAGTTCCGAAAACAGAAAACTACCGTTAACCCAATTAAAGTCGAAACCGCCTCTAGCGTCGTTGATAGTGGGGTTTTTGGATACACGCGAAACCCAATGTATTTGGGCCTTTTCATCTTACTGTTCTGCTTTGGTTATTTCTTCCAGAATATCTTCAGCGTCTTGCTGAGTTTTGCTTTTGTTATCTACATGAATCAGTTCCAAATCAAACCAGAAGAGCGAGCACTAGAGCAATTATTCGGTGCCGAATATGTTGATTACAAA
>NZ_MCYD01001174.1:0-563 GCF_002876325.1 Vibrio sp. 10N.261.52.A1 | reverse complement strand
GTAATTTCAGCACCGGTTTCACTTTTTACTTTCCTAACAATGTCAAGAAATGTCTTTTCTGTCCATTCCTCAGGAGTTCCAACCATTGCTTGTGCCATTTCGCGGCTAATTTGCATAAGTCCACCAGTTTGTTTTTTGAACGTAGCATATGTATCTAGATGATACCCACCTTCGTACTCCCAAAGACAAGCTGTAATCCTCAAACTGTCACTGCCCTCAACATCGCGATTGGCTTGAGCTACCCAAACTGCTCCCTCGCAAGAAGCCATTTTAATAGATGCACCACTTGCTGCAGCTAAAGCTGCCATTGAAGACCCTTCAAAAGGATTAATTAGCTTGAATCTGCCTGGCTCAGAAGGTGGCTTAGAAAATGATGGGATTGGGGTGTTCTCTGTTGCGTTATTAATATTTTGTCCTAGCCCGTCGCTAGCAGCAGCTATTACAGAGGAACGGTGACTATTGGTTTCAATATTAAAAATTCGATAATACTCAACGGTTTTAGTTTTCTCTACCAAAGAGTTGTTTAGGGAGCCACAGCCAGCCAACGCCAGGGTCATTAGGAC